>NZ_JALNUQ010000085.1:0-7058 GCF_026540875.1 Sphingomonas sp. GM_Shp_2 | reverse complement strand
AACCGCCGGGGACTGCCACGACCAACAAACTGCTGAAGATAGGCGGCGTTACGGCCCAGCATCCGCGACAGCGCCGCCAGACTGACACCTGCCGCCTCCGCCAGCCCGTTCAGCGTCTGTCTGGGATCATCCTGCATGCCCCAATCTAGTCACAGGATATTTCCTAGACAAGTTGGAAATAGAACAGAACAAGAACGGATAAGGAGATTCGCGATGGGAGATGTTCATGGGGCTGATGATCAGGATCGACCGGTTCCTGCGGAGTACGGCCATGCCGGAGACGCGGTTCGGACGACTGGCGGTCAACGATCCGCGGCTGGTCGGCGACCTTCGCCGTGGGCGGCAATTGCGTCGGCGGACGGTCCAGCGGATCGAAGCGTTCCTGGCCGCACGCGATGGCTGAACCGCCAGCGTGCCGGCCGTTCGGAGGGGCCGGGCGCCGCCCTGTGCCGTGCGCTCGTCACCGACGCCGCGCGACTTGGCCTGACCCTGTCGGCCCATGTCCGCCACGAGCAGGACTGGTGTTCGGCCACCTTCACCGGAACGCGCCTGACGGTCGAGGTCGACGCGCGCCCGCATCCTGCCTGGACCGGCATTCTCGCCACCTGGCTTGCCGCCCTGCCCGACCGGGACCTGCCCATGGCCCGGCACCTGGTGGCCGACCTGGTTGCAGCGCCGCCCACCGTCATCGACGCCGACATCACGATCCAGCTTGAGGCGCTGCTGCTCGATCGCCCGCCGACCGGAACATGACGAGCATTTAACTTGATATGCTGTATCATCACGCTACGAGGGCGGCGTTTCGCCTTTTCTGTTGGAGCCCGTCTTGGCAAAAGCCTTGTTCCTGTCCGGTCTGTCCGCCCTCGCCCTGGCCACCCCCGTTCTGGCGCAAACGGCTCCCCCGACCGATCCCGCGCCGGCGCGCGATCGCGGCCGGGATATCGTCATCACCGCACCGATCCGCCAGTCGGAGGCGGACGTGCTGTCGGGCACCTCGATCCTCGCCGGCGAGGAACTCAGCCGCGCGATCCGGCCGACGATCGGCGAGACACTTGCCCGCCTGCCCGGCGTCTCGGCCACCTCGTTCGGCCCCAATGCATCGCGCCCGGTGCTGCGTGGCTTCCAGGGCGAGCGCATCCGCGTCCTATCCGACGGCATCGGCTCGATCGATGCGTCCAACACCAGCGTCGACCATGCGGTCGCGATCAACCCGCTGCTCGCCGACCGGGTCGAGGTGCTGCGCGGCCCCTCTGCGCTGCTGTTCGGATCGTCGGCGGTCGGCGGTGTCGTCAACGTCGTCGACACGCGTATCCCGCGCACCGTGCCGGAAAACGGCTATCGGTTGTCCGGTATCGCCACCTACGGCTCGGCGGCCGACGAACGCTCGATCTCGTCTGCGGCCGACGTCGCGGTCGGTGGCGGCCTGGTGCTGCATGCCGACGGGTCCTATCTGCGCACCGGCAACCTGCGCATTCCGGGTTACGCCCTGTCCCCGGTCCAGCGTGCGCGCGCTCTTGCCTCTGCCGGCCTGCCGGTCGAGGACGATCATGATCATGACCACGGCGATGACGATCATGGCCATGATCACGGCGACGAGATCGATTTCGCCGCCAATGCCGGCATCCGAAAGCGGCTGCCCAACACGGCGTCGGAAACGTGGAACGCCGGCGTCGGCGCTTCGCTGATCCGCGATGGTGGCAGCCTGGGCATCTCGTACAGCCATTATGACAGCCTTTACGGCCTGCCCGTCCGCTATGCGGTCGCCCCCGGCCAGGAGCAGGAAAGCCCGCGTATCTCGCTGAAGCAGGACCGTTTCGACCTGCGCGGCGAGATCGAGGCGGGGGGATCATTCATTGATCGCATCCGCGTCCGCGCCGCGACCGCCGATTATACCCATGCCGAACTCGGGCCCGATGGCGACATCCACACCCGCTTCGACACGCAAGGGATCGAGGGCCGGGCCGAACTGGTGCAGGCAAACCGCGGTGGCTGGCTGGGCGCATCGGGCGTGCAATATTTCCACCGCCGCTTCGACGTCGCGGGCGAGGAAGCCTTTCTGCCGCGCAACGACACGTCGCAGGTCGGCCTGTTCACCCTGCAACAGTTCAACATGGGCCCCTTCCGCGCGGAGGCCGGCGCACGGTACGAGAATACGTCGGTGGAAGCACGGCCCGGCCTTGCCAACACGCGCTTCTTCAACGGCCGGCGGACGTTCGATGCGGTGTCCGGCTCGCTCGGCGCCTCCTACGAGGTCGCGCCCGACATCCGCATCGGCCTGAACGGCTCGCGTACCGAGCGCGCACCGGCCGCCGAGGAGCTTTATGCCAACGGCCCGCACGCCGGCACCCAGGCCTATGAGCTGGGCAACCCCAACTTCCGGCTGGAGAAAAGCTGGGGGCTGGAGGCGACGCTGCACGCCCACCGCGACGCGTGGAGCTTTGACGCGTCGGCCTATTACAACTGGTTCTCCAACTATATCTACGAGAACCAGGTTGCGCCCGCTGCCTGCGCTGCCGCCGCACCGGGCGAGGATATCGACCTGCCCTGCTTCCAGTTCGCACAGGCCGATGCGCGCTATTACGGGCTGGAGGCGCAAGGATCGCTGCGCCTGGCGACGATCGGTGGCTACCGGATCAATGCGGACCTGCTCGGCGACTGGGTGCATGCCCGCGTCGTGAACCAGGGCCCGGTGCCGCGCATCCCGCCGCTGCGCCTGCTCGGCGGGCTTGAGGCGCAGGGCGACACGGCCAGCGCGCGCGTCGAGGTGGAGCACAGCTTCGAACAGGACCGTGTGACCACCTTCGAAACGCCGACCGACGGCTTCACGCTGGTCAACGCTTCGGTCTCGCTTCACCCGTTCGGTGCCGCCAATCCGACGACGCTGATCCTGAGCGGCAACAATCTGTTCGATGTGACCGCCCGACGCCACGCCAGCGTCCTGAAGGATTTCGCGCCGCTGGCCGGACGTGATCTTCGCGCGACGCTCAGCTTCCGGCTGTGATCGCCCGGCATCTGGTGCGTGGGGACGGCTTTTGTCCCTACGCACTGGACAAGCCATACTGTTTCTTCGAAACCGGCCCCGTGAAAAGGAGAGACACGATGGCCGGCATGGGCAGTTTCGACTGGGCGGACCCGTTCCTGCTCGACGAGCAGTTGAGCGATGACGAACGGATGATCCGCGACACCGCGCACGCCTATGCGCAGGATCGCCTTGCCCCGCGTATCATCGAGGCTTTCGCCAACGAGCATACCGATCCCGACATCTTTCGCGAGATGGGCGAACTCGGCCTGCTCGGCCCCACTATTCCGGAGGAGTATGGTGGCGTCGGTGCCGGCTATGTCGCCTATGGGCTGGTCGCGCGCGAGGTGGAGCGCATCGACTCCGGCTATCGCTCGATGATGAGCGTGCAGTCCAGCCTCGTCATGTATCCCATCCACGCCTATGGATCGGAGGATCAGAAGCGCCGGTACCTGCCCAAACTGGCGCGCGGCGAGTGGATCGGCTGTTTCGGCCTGACCGAACCCGATGCCGGCTCCGACCCGGGCGGCATGCGCACCACCGCGCGCAAGGTGGAGGGCGGCTATCTGCTGTCGGGTGCCAAGACCTGGATCTCCAACAGCCCGATCGCCGACGTCTTCGTCATCTGGGCCAAGTCGGACGCGCATGGCGGCGCCATCCGCGGCTTCGTGCTGGAAAAGGGCATGAAGGGGCTGAGCGCGCCCAAGATCGACAACAAGCTGTCGCTCCGCGCGTCGATCACCGGCATGGTGATGATGGATGATGTCGAGGTCGGCGAGGATGCGCTCCTACCCGATGTGCAGGGGCTGAAGGGCCCGTTCGGCTGCCTCAACCGCGCCCGCTACGGCATCAGCTGGGGGACGCTGGGCGCCGCCGAGTTCTGCTTCCACGCCGCGCGCCAATATGGCCTGGATCGCCAGCAATTCGGCACCCCGCTCGCCGGGCGGCAGCTTTACCAAAAGAAGCTGGCGGATATGCAGACCGAGATCGCGCTGGGTCTGCAGGCTTCGCTGCGCGTCGGCCGCCTGATGGACGAAGGCCGGTTCGCGCCCGAGATGGTCTCGATCGTCAAGCGCAACAATGTCGGCAAGGCGCTGGATATCGCCCGCATGGCGCGCGACATGCACGGCGGCAACGGCATTTCCGGCGAGTATCAGGTGATGCGCCACATGATGAACCTGGAAACGGTGAATACCTATGAGGGCGCGCACGACGTCCATGCGCTGATCCTGGGACGGGCGATCACCGGCATCGCCGCCTTCTGAACACCGCCGCGATGACCGCTACCCCGCTCGCCGGCCTGAAGGTGGTCGAGCTTGCCCGCATCCTAGCCGGCCCCTGGGCGGGGCAGGTCCTCGCCGATCTGGGCGCGGAGGTGGTCAAGGTCGAAAGCCCGGCGGGCGACGACACCCGCCGCTGGGGCCCACCCTTCGTCGCCAATCCGGACGGCACCGAGGATGCCGCCTATTTCCATGCCGCCAACCGCAACAAGCGTTCGGTTGTCGCCGATTTCACCACGCCGCAGGGCCAGGCGATCGTCCGCGATCTGGTCGCCGATGCCGACATCCTGATCGAGAATTTCAAGGTCGGCGGCCTGACGCGCTACGGCCTCGATTATGCCAGCCTGTCCGCGCTCAACCCGCGGCTGGTCTATTGCTCGATCACCGGCTTCGGTCAGGACGGCCCCTATGCCCACCGCGCCGGCTACGACTTCATCGTGCAGGGGATGAGCGGAATCATGGACCTGACCGGCGAGCCGGACGGGGCGCCGCAAAAGATCGGCGTGGCCTTTGCCGACATCATGACCGGCTTGTACGCGGTGATCGCGATCCAGGCGGCACTGCACATGCGCACGCGCACCGGGCACGGCCAGCATATCGACATGGCGTTGTTCGACACGATGACCGGCGTTCTCGCCAATCAGGCGATGAACTGGTTCGCCGGCGGCGTCTCCCCGACCCGGCTCGGCAATGCCCATCCCAATATCGTGCCCTATGCGGTGTTTCCGGTGCGCGACGGCGGGTTCATCCTGGCCGTTGGCAACGACGCGCAATATCGCCGCTTCTGCACGATCGTCGGTCTCGATCCTGATGACCCGCGCCACGCCACCAACGCGCTGCGCCTTGCCCGCCGCGACACGCTGATCCCGCTGATCGAGGCGGCGACCCGCCGCTTCGACCGCGACGACCTTCTGGCGCGACTGGAGGCGGCGGGCGTTCCGGCCGGCCCGATCAACAGCGTCGCACAGGCGTTCGCCGATCCCCAGATCCTCGCCCGCGGCCTTGCGATCGATGCGGCGCGGGCGGATGGCGGCACCGTGCCGGGCATACGCACCCCGATCCGTTTCTCGGATGCGTCCCTTGCCGATCCGCTGGCCGCACCGATGCTGGGCAAGGGCGACTGACCCGATTGCATCCGCCCGCATCCGTGGCATACCCTTCTTCTGAAAAGAAAACGGAGGAGAGGTTGTCATGGCCCCCAGCGCTGCCGAATGGGAGGCGCGCCAGCAGCTCGCCGCCTGCTACCGCGTGTTCGACATGCTCGGCTGGTCTGAGATGATCTACAACCACATCACCCTGAAGGTGCCGGACGAGGACGGCGCGTTCCTCATCAACCCCTTCGGCCTGCATTTTTCCGAGGTCACCGCCTCCAGCCTCGTGAAGATCGATATCGACGGCAACAAGCTGGCAAACAGCCCCTATCCCGTGAACCTTGCCGGTTTCACCCAGCACGCCGTCTTCCACCGCCACCTGCCCGATGCGCATTGCATCATGCACACCCACACCACCGCCGGCGCCGCGGTCAGTTCGGTCGAGGGCGGGCTGCGCCCCACCAACTTCTACGCCTGCGGCTTTGCCGGCCAGATCGCCTATCATGATTTCGAAGGCGTCACCGTCCGCTTCGAGGAAGGCGAGCGCCTGATCGCCAATCTCGGCGACAGGCGCGTCATGTTCCTGCGCAACCACGGCATCCTTGTCATGGGCCGCACCCTGCCCGAGGCGTTTCTGAAACACTGGTCGCTCCAGCGCGCCTGCGAGATCCAGATCGCCACCGCCACCATGGGCCGCGCGCTGGAGGTGCCGCCGGAGGTCATCGCCGTCCACCAGCGCGACCTGTCCAAGGTCCAGATCCCCGGCGGCCCCGGCAAGGCGGATTTCGCCGCCATGGTCCGGCTGGTCGACCGCATCGACCGGACATGGCGGGATTAGCCGCGATCCGCTAGGACGGCGCTGCCATGAGCCGCCTGACCGTCAACAACCAGCCCGTCCAGTATCGCCTCGACCCTGAAACGCCGCTGCTCTGGGCGTTGCGCGACGCATCGAACCTGACAGGCACCAAATATGGCTGCGGCACCGGGCACTGCGGCGCCTGCACCGTGGACGTCGACGGCCGGGCGGTGCGCAGTTGCCAGACGACGATCGGCGCGCTCGAAGGCAGCTTCGTCACCACGATCGAGGGTCTATCGCGCGATCGCTCGCATCCGCTGCAACTGGCGCTTCTGGCCGACAATGTCGTGCAATGCGGCTTCTGCATCCCCGGCATCGTCATGGCGGCATCGGTCCTGCTGAAGAAGGACGCCGACCCGTCCGAGGCGACGATCCGCGCCGCGATCGACAATCTGTGCCGCTGCGGCATCTATCCCCGTCTGGTGGAAAGCATCCAGCGCGCTGCCCGCAATGCGCGGGGCGAGGAGGTCATCGCCGCCGCCCCGCGCCCCGGTACCGACCCCGTCGATGCCGCGCGCACCGTGCCCGCCCTTGTCGCGCCATCCGCGAAGCTGTCGGATCGCTGACCAGGCGATTAAGCTTGCCCTCACCCGGCCTGCCTTATCACCATCCCATGATCGGGCCGGCGCGCCCTTGCGCCGGCGATGAAGGATGGCTTGCATGACCAACAGGTGGATCGCCGCGCTGCTCGCCGCCGGAGCGCTGATACCCGGCGCAGCGCAGGCGCAGCAGGAGATGCAGAACCGCGGCACGGATCGCGGCTGGCAACGTCGCGGCGATGGCGGCGAGCGAGTGGGTGTCGTCCCCCGCCC
>NZ_JALNUQ010000084.1:0-7452 GCF_026540875.1 Sphingomonas sp. GM_Shp_2 | reverse complement strand
GCCATCCTCGTCTTCCGCGACCGGGCGGGCGACAACGAGCTGGAGATGGCGCGCCAGTTCCTCCAGATGCTCGGCATCGCGTACAAGGCGCTGCCGCTGCCGCGCACCGACTATCGCGACTGGGTGGGCCTCTCCGAGCGCACGCTGCGCGATCTGGCGGAGGCGCCGCAGGCGAGCAGGCGCGAATATGGCCACCGCTACATCATGCCCTATCCGGACGGCGAATATCCCGACGTCATGGTGCAGATGTCGGTGCTGGCCGCGGTGCATGATTATGGCCGCTGGCTGGGCACGCCCTTGCCGCTGGAAGACGAGCTGCGCGCCGGGCTGGCGCGCTTCTACGACCCCGATCTCCAGACGCTGCGCCGCTATCTGCCCAATGTCGGCAAGGACAAGGACGCCGACGCCGTCGACAGCTGGTATCTCTACCACCCGATGCTCAACATGGCGCGACTGGCGCTGCAAGGCGACGAGGTCTGCCGCGAACTCCTGCTGAAGTCGGTCGGCTTCGGCATCCGCGCGGCGCATCATTTCGATTATGTCTGGCCGGTCATGTACGACATCCGCGACTTCACCGTGAAGACGAAGGCGCGCAACGACGACCGCTTCGGCCAGACCGATGTCGGCGGCATCTACGCCTATCTGATGCTGCAATGCCACGAACTGACCGACGACCCGACCTATCTGGCGGAGGCGCGTGCGGCGATCGATGCGGCGGTCGGCATGCGCTTCGACCTGGAATATCAGGCGAACCTGACCGCCTGGGGTGCCGCCGCCTGCATGCGGCTGTGGCGGATCACCAACGACGACCGTTACCTGTCGCAAAGCTACGTCTACCTCGCCAGCTTCTTCCACAATTGCGAGATCTGGGAATCCGAGGTCGGCCACGCGGTGCATTACCGCACCTTCCTGGGCGCCACCTGCCTGCACGACTCGCCCTATATGGCGATTTACGAATGTTTCGACAGCTTCACCGCGTTCGAGGCATATCTGGCGGACAGCGGCCCCGATCTGGAACCCGCGGTGCGCATGCTGATCGGCGAATATTGCAGATACGCCCTCGACCGCGCCTGGTTTTATTATCCCGAGGCACTGCCCAAGGAGATACTGGCCGATCCTCCGCATCAAAGCGGCGTTATCAACCCGGACCTCGCCTTCCCGCTGGAGGATCTCTACGGCGACGGCCAGTCGCCCGGTCAGGTCGGGCAGGAAATCTATGGCAGCGGCGCCGCGCTGGTCTTCGCCGCCCGCTCCCACCACCTCATCGAAGAGGCGCCGTTCCGCCTGTTCTGCAACCTGTTCATCCGCAGCATCGAGCGGACCGGCGACCGCGCGCTGACCCTGTCGCTGGACGGCGGCGAGACCTGTCGGGCCGATCTGTCGCTGGTCCGCCTGAAACGCCGCAAGCTGCCGCAGGCGACGCTGACCACGGCGGGGGGCGACATCGTCCGCGCCCACACCACCTCCGACGACCGCCTCGATTTTCGCGTGCCGGCCAATGGCCGCCTGATCCTCACCTGGAGTGTATGACCGTGCAGGGAAAGAACATCATCGTCACCGGCGGCACCACCGGCATCGGTCGCGCCATCGTCCGCAGCCTCGCCGACAAGGGCGCCCGCGTGCTGACGCTGGGCCGCGACGAGGCGGCACTGGCGGAGGCGCTGGAATCCTTCGCCGATGCGCGCGGCGAGGTCCATGGCATCAGCGCCGATCTGGGCACGCGCGAGGGCGTCGCGCGTCTCTTCGAGGAAGCGGATAAGCGGCTGGGGCATATCGACGCCTTCGTCTCCAACGCCGCACTCGGCGCCGATCCGATCGACGAGATGGAGGACGATGCCTGGCGCTATGTCGTCGATGTCAATCTGGTCGGCGCGCTCGCCTGTACCCGCGCCGCGCTGGAGCGGCTGGACGATGGCGGACAGATCGTCATCATCGGATCGATCAGCGCCGCCATCCATGCGCCGGGCGAAAGCGTCTATTCTGCTACCAAGGCCGGCCTGTCCGCCTTTGCCGAAACGCTGCGCAAGGAGGTAAAGGATCGCGGCATCCGCGTCGGCCTGGTCGAGCCCGGCACGGTGGGCAGCGACATGCAGGAACCTTCTGCCGACGAACAGCGCGAGATGATCGCCCGGCACGAGATGCTCTATGCCGAGGACATTGCCGAGGCGGTCGATTTCATCCTCACCCGCCCGCCCCGCGTCGATGTCGTCACCCTGCGCGTCGAACCGCGGATGCAGGAACTGCCATGACCGCCGCGTTCGTCGGCACCTATGCGGGCAAGGGCGGCACCGGACTGGTGCCGCTCGTCCATGACGGCCAGGGCGGCTGGACGGCGGGGCCGCCGATCCCGTCGATCCGCAACGCATCCTTCGCCGTCACCTCCGCCCGCCACGGCCACCGCTATCTGGTGGACGAGGCGGCGGGCACGGTGGACGTCTATGCCGCCGACTGGCACCCGCTGGCGCAGGTCCGCTCGGGCGGCGAGGCGCCCTGCCACCTCGCGCTGTCCCCCGACGAACGCCACCTCGCCGTCGCCAACTATGCCAGCGGCAGCGTGACGCTGTTTCCCCTTGGCGACACTGGCCTGCCCGGCGCCGGCATCACGCTGGCCGATCGCGGTCACGGCCCCGACCCGGATCGCCAGCGCGGGCCGCACGCGCACTGGGTCGGCTTCACCCCGGCGGGTGCGCTGCTCACCGTCGATCTCGGCACCGACCGCATCCTGTCGCGCCCCCTGGACGATCTGCATGCGCCGCAGACGCTCTACACCGCCCCGCCCGGATCGGGTCCGCGCCATCTTGCCCCCCATCCGACGCTGCCGGTCGCCTATCTAGTCAGCGAACTCGCCGCCACGCTCACTGTCCTGCGCCCCGAGGGTGCGACATTGCGCGCCGAATCGGTTCGCGCGATCACGGTCGAACAGACGCTGGGCGGCGCCATCGCGCTCGATGCACAGCACGCCCGCCTTTACGTCACCACCCGCGGCGGCGACTGCATCGTCACCTACGCACTCGACACCCACGGCACGCCCACCCGCATCGGCCACATCTCCAGCATCGGCCGCTCCCCCCGCCATTTGCTCCTCCACGAAAACCACCTCCTCGCCGCCAACGAGGAAAGCGGCCAGGTCACGATTTTTCCTATCGGTGCAAATGGTTGCCCCATGCCGGAGGCCGAGGTCATCGACATCCCCGGCGCCGCCTTCCTGATGACCGCCTGATCCGTACGTCTCGAAATTGGATGACACCCGCTTGGCCATCCCGTTCGTCTCAAACAGTCGTCGAGTAGCGGCGTAATCACGTATCGAGAGGCACGTCGACGCGAACGGATCAAGGCGATGTCATTCCGCTTCAGCGCGCGGCAGCGATCGTCGCCTGCCGCGCGATGAGTTGCCAGGCGCCGGCACGGTTCGTCCATATGTCGGTAAACGGACGCATGACCTGCTTGCCCGCACCCGGCCCCTTGGTTGGCACCATGGTGTCGTAGCCCATGACCACGGTCACTTCAGGCTTTTCGCCGACGAAGCTGATGTGCTTGCGAAAGTCCCTATAGTCGAGGAAATCGCGCTCCATCGCCGCGATCACCTCGTCGCGGTGCAGCACCATGTTATTGGGCGCATTCACCACGAAGTCCTCTGCCCAGACCGCACGAACGCCATTGGCATCATGCGCCATCATCGCTTTTCCCAATCGCGCATAAGCAGCGCCGATCTCCGGCGGCACACGAACGGCGGGGGACGATTGGGCGACGGCCGGCACGGCAGTGATGAACGCCGCCAGCATACCGATCTTCCTGAGCATCCTGCCCTCCCGGTCATTCGCTTCCACGATAACTACAGCACGTCGTGCTTCATGGCGTTGTCTTCAGGGGCATTACCTATTCAGAGCGAACACATCGGAAGCGAACCGCTCACCGGAACGACGTCGAAACAAAACGGCAGAGGCCCGCCCTGCAATACCCGCCGGCCAGCATCACGGCACCAACGATTCATGGGCCAGCACCACCCGCCACCCCTCGGGAAGCTTCTTCCAAACGGAGGTGATAACCAGCCGCGCCGGCTTCTGATCGCCCGCACGCGATACCTGCATCCATTGCAGGGACGTCACCACGCCGTCACCCTGCGACACGATTTCGGCCGGCCGCTGTTCATCGAAGCGGATGCCGGCGCTTTTGTCGGCCCACCACTTGCGCTGTTCCCGCGCAATGATGTCCCATCCGCGCATCGTCTCCCCGTTGAACGTGATCGTGAGTCGGGGTGACCGCCAGTAGCTGCGCATGAACGCGTCCGCATCCAGCCGCTGCGCCGCGCGGTTCATGTCCATGATGGCCCGGCGTACCTGATCCTCGCCGCTTTGCGCCTGTGCCGTTGTCGCACAAGCCGCCGCGGCAAGCGCGGTCGCTGCCCATGAACACCGCATCACGGCCTCCCGGATCAAGTATCGGGTAACGCGCCTGTTCCGCCGCATTCCCTCGCTTGCAGCATCTGCCTGAACTTGCAGAACTGCAACCAGGCGTATCCGCAATTTGGGATAAACGCCCGCTCACCCCAACGGCGTTTCCAGCACCTCGCGCACCTTGGCCGCCAGTTCCTCGATGGTGAACGGCTTGCCGATCAATTCGACGCCGGGGTCCAGCACCCCGTTATGCACCACGGCGTTGCGGGTATAGCCGGTGGTGAACAGCACCCGCAGGTCGGGACGCCGCCGCCGTACTTCCTCGGCCAGCCTGGCGCCGTTCACCTCGGGCATCACCACATCGGTAAACAACAGCGCGATGTCGGGATTGGCATCCAGCAGGCGCAGCGCCGCCGCCGCCGAGTCCGCCTCGATCACGCGGTAGCCGAGCTCGGTCAGGGCCTCGACGCTGAACTGCCGGACGCTCGGCTCGTCCTCGACCACCAGGATCACCTCTTCCTGCTCGCCCAGCGGCAGGTCGCGGTCGTCGGCCAGCGAGGCGGGCTCGGCCTCTGCACCGATCAGCCGCGGCAGATAGACCTTGACGGTCGTTCCCTCGCCCGGCTCCGAATAGATCTTCACGTGCCCGCCGGATTGTTTGACGAAGCCGTAGACCTGGCTCAGTCCAAGTCCCGTCCCCTTGCCCACGCCCTTGGTCGTGAAGAACGGGTCGAACGCCTTGGCGATCACCTCGGGCGGCATGCCGGTGCCGGTATCGGATACCGCGATCAGCACGTAATGCCCCGCTGCCACGCCCATCTGCGATGCGACATAGCGACTGTCCAGATGGGCATTCTGCGTCTCGATCGTCACGCGCCCGCCCTCCGGCATCGCGTCGCGTGCGTTGATCGCCAGGTTCAGGATCACGTTTTCCAACTGGTTCGGGTCGACATGGGTCGGCCAGATGCCACCCGCCAGCACCGTCTCCAGCCGCACGTCGCCGCCCAGCGAATGGCGCAGCAGATCGGACATGCCGGAAACCAGCCGGTTGGGGTCCACCGCCTCGGGCCGCAGCGGCTGTTGCCGTGAAAAGGCGAGCAGCCGCTGGGTCAGCGTCGCCGCACGCCGTGCACCGTCCGTCGCTGCATCGATATAGCGTTTGGCACGCGCATCCGATGCCCCTATCCGCCGGTTCAGCAGGTCGAGCGAGCCGATCGTCACCGCCAGCATATTGTTGAAATCGTGCGCGATGCCGCCGGTCAACTGGCCCACCGCTTCCATCTTCTGCGCCTGGCGCAACCGCTCCTCGGCCGCCGCCAGCCGCGCCTGCTCGCGCAACCGGTCGGTCACGTCCACGGCATATTGGAACGCGCCGACAAAATGCCCTTCGCGGTCATGCAGCGCGTTGAAGCGCAACTCGTAATAAGGGCGGTCCAGGTCGCTCTCGCCGAACGGCTCGGTCACGGTGAACGCCTCGCCCGACAATGCGCGACGCCAGATCGCCAGCGCTTCGTCACGATGCTCGGCAACCGGTGCCATCAGTTCGCCCAGGCTGTCGCCCACCTTGGGATGGATGCCGTAGATGCGCGCGAATTCCGCGGCATAGGCGGCGTTGAGCGCGAGGAACCGATAGTCGGGCGAGACCACCGCGATCATCGCATTGGCGTTCTCGATCACGTCGGCCCACAGCTTGCGCTCGGCCAGCGCGTCCTCCACCCGGTGTTCCAGCGTCTCGTTCAGTGCACGCAGCGCCACGTCGGTGCGGCGGCGCTCGGTGATGTCGTTGAACAGGATTGCGACACGACGCGCCTCCGCCGGCCCCAGTCGAAGCGCATGTACCTCGAACCAACGGCCCATCGCCTCCGATCCGTTCTCGAACCGCACCGGCTCGCCGGACAGCGCGACACGGCCATAGCTTTCGAACCAGTGCGCCTCCAGTCCGGGCACCAGTTCGCGGGCGCTGCGTCCTTCCACATCCTTCAGGCCGGTCTGCCGCTCGAACGCCGGATTGGCCTCGACGAAGCGATAGTCGACCGGGTGGCCCTCGTCGTCGAACACCATGTCGATGATGCAGAATCCGGCCTCGATCGCCTCGAACAGCGTGCGATAGCGCTGCTCGCTGGCCCGCAGCGCATTTTCCGTTTCACGCCGTTCGTCGATGTCGATGACCGATCCGATATAGCCGAGGAACGCCCCGTCCGTGCCGAAACGCGGCGATGCCGCATCGATCGCCCAGCGATAGGTGCCGTCGTGGCGGCGCAGGCGATATTCCAGCCGGAACGGTGCCTGACGCGCATTGGCGTCCAGAAACACCTCGCCAGACCAGCCGCTGTCCTCGGGATGCACCGCGTTCAGCCAGCCCAGCCCTTCGGCCGTCTCCGCGGTCTGCCCGGTGAACTCGTACCATGCCTTGTTCAGATAGGTGCAGCGCCCGTCCGGGTCGGTCACCCACATCATCACCGGTGCATGGTCGGCCATGTTGCGGAACCGTGCCTCGGACTCCACCAGCGCCTGTTCCCGCGCCTTCTGCTCGGACACGTCCCGCACCTCAATCACCGTACCCACCGGGCTGCCATGATCGTCCAGCACCGGGCTCGCGGTAAATGCGACGGGGTAGAAGGAGCCATCGGGGGCGACGAACAATTCCTCGCCATCCATTTGCGCACGCTCGGGAAATGCCCGGTCGATCGGACACTCCTCCAACGGGTAGTGCCGCCCGTCGGGATACGTATGGTGCACCACGTCGTGCAACGGCCGCCCCGCCATCTCCCCCAGACGATACCCCGTCAAAGCCTCGGCCGCCGCATTAACATAGACGCAATGCTGCCGCTCATCCATCAGGAACACGGCCATTCGCGTATTATCCAGCACGGCATTGAGCCGTCGATCGGTCTCGGCGAGTGCGCGGTCCACGCCACGTCGTCCCGCAATTTCCGCTTCCAGCTGGGCTGTCCGCTGGTCGCGCAGTGCGATCGCGCGACGCAGGTCCAACTGCGTCATCACCTGTCGCGCAAGTACTTGCAGTGTCAATTGCTGACGCTCGGTAACGCCCTCCGGC
>NZ_JALNUQ010000083.1:0-8866 GCF_026540875.1 Sphingomonas sp. GM_Shp_2 | reverse complement strand
CGCCGGCGAAATGGCCGGCTGCGCTGACCAGGACGCGAGGGGCCTTGGGGTCGTCGGGCGCGGAAAAGGCGGCGTGCGTCTTCACCGAATTGCGCATGACCCAGTGGAGGAACCAGTCGGTGACCGGCCAGTGCCCGCTGGAGGCGGCGACGTTGAAGAGGCCGGACCAGGCAAAGAGCATGCCGGCGGCGAACAGGCCGAACAGCGTGGCGGCGACGCGTTTCCAGGTGAGGCGTATCGTCATGACCGGGCTTCCCGCAGGCGGAGCAGGCTGGCGAGCATGGCAAGCCCGCCGAAGAAATAGGCGGCCGCGCCGATCATCAGCATGACGACGCCGCCGACCTGTTGATCGGCGAGCGGCTCCATGCCGTGCGCGGCGTGGAGGCCGACATAAAGCGGTCGGGGCGCCAGTCCGATCAGCGCACCGAGCAGGGTCATGTGCATCGAGGTGAGCAGCATCGCCGCCACCCCCCCGGCGCGCCGCGCCCAGCGGGCGTCACCCGCCGCCCCCAGCGCGGCGGACCAGAGCAGCAGGCCGGCGACGAGGAAGCTGGCCTGTTCGGCGATCAGGACGAGCGGGTAAGCCTCGGCGGCGAGGCGGAGTGCGGGCACGTGCCAGCTCCACACCACGACCAGTTCGACCACCGACATGGCGAGCGGCGTGACGATGCGGGGAAAGCGCGTCGCGGGATCGGCCGGCGTGCCGGCGATGGCGAAGGCGAGCAGGGGCGCGGCGACCGCGACCGCGATCATGTGCCCGGCCATGTGGCCGATCATGCCAAAGCCGCTGCCGGCAAAGGCCCAGCCCAGCAGGAGAAACGCCGCGCCGGCGGCAAGGCACAGGCGCCTCATCGGCAATCGTTCAGCAGGATGACGGGCAGCGCGGTGAAGATCACGCCGACAAAGCTGAGCGCGGCGAGAAGCAGCGTGGCGGTGGCGAGAAAGCGCAGCCGGTCGATATCGGTGCCCTGTTCGTGCGGGGGCGGATCGCCCGGCGTGCGCGACTGGACAAAGGCGATCCAGCCAGAGACGAGGATGATCCCGAGTGCCACCACCGTGCCGATGGTGAAGGCGGTGGGAAAGAGCGACCATTCGCCAAGCTTTGCGCAGGACACCGCCGCCCAGATATAGGAAAACAGGAAATGCACCGCCCAGACGCCGGGCGGCACGATGAGCGTCCACAGCGTGACCTTCAGCCGCTTCACGCGGTTGCGGAAGCCCGGTTTCATGCGGATCGCTCCTGCGTGCGCCCCATCACGCCACCGCCGGGAACAGGCCGATCGTCGCATAGGCGACAAGGGCGGTGAGGGCGAGGAAGTGCTGATACACGGTGATGTTGCGGATGTCGGCGTCGTAGGTGGGGGTCATGCGCCCCGCGAGGCTGCGGGCGAGCGCATAGCCCTGCATGATCGCACCGATGCCGGCGTGCACCGCGGTCCAGATCGCGAGCGTCCAGACGATGGCGGGGTAGACATGCGCCTCCGGGTTCATCGCATATTGCCACGGCCCCGCAAGCCCCGCGAACAGGCTGGCGAAGGTGGCAAGCAGGCTGACGACGAGCAGGGTGCGGGCCAGCGTCACCTTGCCGCGGGCATGCACCTCGCGGGTCGCGATCGTGCCGGCCCAGCCGACCAGCGTCAGGGCCAGGGCGACCATCGGCCAGAGCATGCCGGGGCCGGGGAAAGCGGGCGGCGGGAATTCGGCATGGATCGTCCAGAAGAAATAATAGCCGAAGACGAGGCCGGAAAAGGCGGTGGCGTCGGCCATCATGGTGATGAACATCGCCCACCAGCCCGAGGACGACGGGCCGGAAAGATAGAGCGGCACCTCCAGCCCGTGGCCGATCGCCTTGCACGGCTTTTCCGGGATCTCGGCGGTGCCGGTCCACAGCCACCAGAGCACCATGGCAAGCGTGGCGAAGGCGGCGAACAGCGCGGCCATGTAGAGATGATAGGTGGTCAGGATGAACACCGCGCCGAGCACGATGGCGGTCAGCATCGGCTTCCAGCTCGGCGTGCCGAGGCGGATAACGGCGATGGGGCGCGCATCGAGCACGGTGGTGATGATCGTTTCGCGCCGGCCCTCCTCCGCATCGGGCAGGAAGAAGCGGCCTTCGTCGACCTTCTTCACGAAATCCTTCTGGTCCCAGATCGGATAACGGCTCTCGATCAGGGGGACCGAGCGGATGCCCCAGTCCTCGTCATCGGGCAGGGCCAGCCATTCGAGCGTGCCGGCGTTCCACGGGTTGCGCTTGCCCTTGGGCCGGGTGGGGGAGAGTGCGAGGTCGAGGCAGACGATCGCGACGCCGGCGGCGAACAGATAGGCGCCGATCGTCGAGGCGAGGTTCAGCCCGCCGATGCCCAGTTCGGCCGGATAGGTGAAGACGCGGCGGGGCATCCCCTCCAGCCCCGAGAGGTGCATGGGAAAGAAGGCGAGATTGGCGCCAACGAACATGATCCAGAAGGCGATGCGGCCCATGCGATCGGACAGTTTCTTGCCGGTGATCAGCGGCCAGTAATAATAGAGGCCGCCGAACAGCGGCAGCAGCGTGCCGCCGATCAGCACGTAATGGAGATGGGCGACGACGAAATAGGTGTCGTGCGCCTGCCAGTCGAACGGCGCGACCGCGACCATCACCCCGGTCAGGCCGCCGACGACGAAGATGGCGAGGCTGCCGGATGCATACAGCAGCGGCGTCGACCATTTCACCTTGCCCGCCCAGAGGGTGGCGATGAAGGCGAAGATCTGGATTCCCGTCGGGATCGCCACCGCCTCGGACGCGGCCGAGAAGAAGGCCAGGCTGATCTTGGGCAGGCCGGTCGCGAACATGTGGTGCACCCACAGGCCGAACGACAGGAAGGCGGTGCCGACCGCGGCCAGCACGATCCACGGATAGCCGAGCAAATGCCTTTGCGCAAAAGTGGGGATCAGCATCGCGAACAACGCGATCGACGGCAGGAAGACGATATAGACCTCCGGGTGGCCGAAGATCCAGAACAGGTGCTGCCAGAGAAGCGGATCGCCGCCGCGCGCGGCATCGAAGAAGGGCCAGCCGAGCAGCCGCTCCATTTCGAACAGGACGTCGCCGGCGATCAGCGGCGGGAAGGCGAACAGGATCATCACCGCCACGACCAGGATGTACCAGGCATAGAGCGGCATGAGGTTGAGGCGCATGCCCGGCGGGCGGCATTTGAGGACGCCGACGATCAACTCGACTGCGGCGGCGACCGAGGACACCTCGATGAAGGACAGGCCCAGCATCCAGATGTCGGCGCCAAGCCCGGACAGGTCGGTGCGGGTGGTGAGCGGCGGATACATGAACCAGCCGCCGTCGGGCGCGGCGTTGAAGAAGATCGAGCCCGACACGAAGACGCCGCCGATCAGGAACGACCAGTAGCCAAAGGCCGACAGGCGCGGGAAGGGCAGGTCGCGCGCGGCTAGTAGCTGCGGCAGGAGGATGATCGACACCGCCTCGAACATCGGCACGGCGAACAGGAACATCATCATCGAGCCGTGCAGCGTGAACAGCTGGTTGAAGGTGTTGGCCGAGACGAGGTCGTTGTCGGGCACGGCAAGCTGGGTGCGCATGATGAGCGCCAGGACGCCGGCGAACAGCATGAAGCCGAAGGCGGTCAGCGTGTACCACACGCCGACGCGGTTGTTATTGGTATCCGTCCAGCGCAGGAACAACCCCTCGGGCGGCTTCCACACGGCCCGCAGGCGTTCCTCCTGCGCGCGGCGGAGGTCCGGATCGTCTTGTGCGTGGAGGCTCATTTGAGGCCCTGAAGGTAGCGGGCGATGGCCGTGGCTTCGGCTTCACGCATCTGGGGGAAGGCGGGCATGCGCACGCCGGGCTTGGTCGCCTCCGGATGGCGGATGAAGCGGGCGATGTTCTGCGTCGTCGGCTCCAGGATGCCGGCGGCGAGCGTCCGGCGGCCGCCGAAATGGGTGAGGTCGGGGCCGATCGTGCCCGCCTGCGTCGTGCCGCGGATGCTGTGGCAGGCGCCGCAGCCATAGCTGGCAAAAAGTTGCGCGCCGGCATCGGCTTCGGTCTGCGCGGGGCGCGCCTGCGCGGCGAGCCACGCGTCGAACGCGGCGGGCGGCATGGCGACGACGTCGAACGCCATCAGCGCATGACTGAGCCCGCAAAATTCGGTGCAGACGCCGCGGTAACGCCCCGGCTTTTCGGCGCGGACGACGAGATTGGTGACGCGGCCGGGGATCATGTCCATCTTGCCGGCAAGGCCCGGCACCCAGAAGCTGTGGATCACGTCGCCGGCGGTGAGTTCGAGCGACACGGTGCGGCCGACGGGCAGGCGCAGTTCGTTGGCGCCCTCGACCGGGCCGCCGGGGGTGCGATACTGGGTGCGCCACCAGAATTGTTGCGCATCGACGCGGATGCGGAGATCGGCGGGGCCGACGGGGGCAGGCTTCATCATCGGCAGCGAATAGACGAGCAGTCCGCCGAGCAGGATCGTCGGAAAGACGCCGCCCAGCCACAACACCATGCGCATGCCCTGTTGATGGGTGATCGCGCCCTCGGCCGAGGTGACGGCGCGGCGCATCAGCCAGAACAGGCCGGCGGCGAGCAGGACGGCACCGATCAACAGTAGGATCAGGAGCGAGCGCAGCGCATCCGCCTCCGCCCCGAATGGCGCGAGCGCGGACTGGTGCGTGTTGCAGCCGGAAAGCCAGGCCAGTCCCGAAACGGGGCACAGCCAACGAAGCACACCCCCACGACCCCGGGTGCCTATCACCTTGATACGAAAGCCGCTGATCGCCGGCACCCCTTTTGCCCACCCCCCTGTAAAGAGTGGACCCAGCGCCGCGTCTGTGCCATGTGGCCGACGCATTTCACGGGACGCACCTAATCCAGGCTGGTCTGGATAACACTCGGAAGCCGGGAACGATCCTTGGTTTTCGAGATGCGATCCCCATTTCTGGAGCCTCATGCCCTTTTCGTCTCTCCCGACGCTTCTCTCCGAAGCGCTTGGTGCCCGCGGTTACGCGGCACCCACCCCCGTCCAGGCCGCCGTCATCGAGCCGGAGGCCATAGGCCGCGACCTGATCGTGTCCGCACAGACCGGTTCCGGCAAGACCGTCGCCTTCGGCATCGCCATGGCCGGCGAGCTGCTGGAGGACGGCACGCTGCCCCCGCCGCGCACGCCGCTGGCACTGGTCATCGCACCCACGCGCGAACTGGCGTTGCAGGTCAGCCGCGAACTCGCGTGGCTGTATGAAGGGGCGCGCGCGCGCATCTCCACCTGCGTCGGCGGCATGGATGCCAGTCGCGAGCGTCGCTCGCTGAGCAACGGCGCGCATATCGTGGTCGGCACGCCCGGGCGTCTCCGCGACCATCTGGAGCGCGGTGCGCTCGACCTGTCGTCCTTGCGCGTCGCGGTGCTGGACGAGGCGGACGAGATGCTCGACATGGGCTTTCGCGAGGATCTGGAAGAGATACTCGACGCGACGCCGAACGAGCGGCGCACCTTGCTGTTCTCGGCCACCATGCCGCGCCCGATCGCACAGCTTGCCAAGCGGTATCAGCGCGATGCGCTGCGCATCGAGACGATCGGCGAGGAACGCGGCCATGCCGACATCGCCTATCAGGCGGTGACGGTGGCGCCGGCCGATATCGAGGCGGCGGTGGTCAACCTGCTGCGCCTGCACGAAGCGGAGACGGCGATCCTGTTCTGCGCGACGCGCGACAATGTGCGGCACCTGCACGCCAGCCTCGTCGAGCGCGGTTTCGCGGCGGTGGCGCTGTCGGGCGAGCATTCGCAGAACGAGCGCAACCACGCGCTGCAAGCCCTGCGCGATGGCCGTGCGCGGGTGTGCGTGGCTACCGACGTCGCGGCGCGCGGCATCGACCTGCCGGGCCTGACGCTGGTGGTGCATGTCGAGATCCCGCGTGATGCCGAGACGTTGCAGCACCGTTCGGGCCGGACGGGCCGTGCCGGACGCAAGGGCACCGCGATCCTGCTGGTGCCGTATCCGCGCCGTCGGCGCGTCGAGGGCATGTTGCGCGGGGCGCGCATTCAGGCGGAATGGCGCCGCCCGCCGACTCCGGAAGAAATCCGCGCGGGCGACCGCGAGCGGCTGCTGGCGGCACTGCTCCAGCCGGTCGAGGTGGACGACGAGGACAAGGCGCTCGCCGAAAAGCTGATGGCCGAAAAGCCGGCGGACGAGATCGCCGTGGCGTTGGTGCGTGCGCACCGTGCCGCCATGCCGCAGCCCGAGGAGATGGTGGACAGCGGCGAGCGCGACGGCCGCAGCGACCAGCGCGAGCGCCGTGCCGGGTTCGAGGACACCGCCTGGTTCCGGATGAATGTCGGCCGGCGGCAGAATGCCGATCCGCGCTGGCTGATGCCGCTGCTGTGCCGTCGCGGGCATATCACCCGCAACGAGATCGGCGCGATCCGCATCCAGCCGAACGAGACGCTGTTCGAAGTACCGAGTGCGATCGCAGCGCGTTTTGCGGCGGCGCTGAAGCGTACCGCGGCCGAGCATGCCGATGACGGGATCGAGATCGAGCCGGCCGAGGGCGGTGCGATGTCGAGCGGTCGTCCGCAGGGCCGCGCGCCGGCGGGTGCGGGTGGCCCCGGCGGTCCGCGCCGTCACGCGCGTGGACCGAAGGGTCCGCGGCGGTGATTTTTTGATTTCCCTCTCCCCGCCGGGGAGAGGGCTTTTGCTACATCAGACCTCCCGGCCTGCCTTCCACAAGCGCAGCGCCTTGCCCTGTACGGGGAGGCCGTCGAACGGGGTGTTGCCCGCAGACGCGAAGCGGTCGCCGAGGATCTGCCACGGCGCGCCGGCGTCGAACAGCAGCAGGTCGGCGGGCTTGCCCGGCTCCAGCGTGCCGGTATCGAGCCCCAGGATGCGGGCCGGGTTCGTCGCCAGCTTCTCGAACAGTTTAGCCAAGCTCAGCCGCTCGTCGCGGACCAGCATCAGTGCCAGCGGCAGCAGCGTTTCCGCACCCGCCATGCCGGGCGCGGCGTCGACGAAGGGCAGGCGCTTTTCCTCCGGCCCATGGGGGTCGTGGCCCGAGGCGATGACGTCGATCGTGCCGTCCGCCACCGCGGCAAGTGCGGCCTGACGATCGCTTTCGCTGCGCAAAGGTGGTGACAGGCGCGCGAAGGTGCGGAAATCCGTCGTCGCGATGTCCGACAGATGCAGGTGGGCGGGCGTGATGCCGCAGGTGACACGCACGCCGCGGCGCTTGGCGGCGCGGACGAGGTCGAAGCCGGCGGCGGTCGTCACCTGGCGGATGTGCAGGCGGGCCCCGGTTTCTTCGGCGAGCATCAGGTCGCGGGCGATGGCGAGCGCCTCGGCGATGGCGGGGGCGGCGGGCAGGCCGAGGCGGGTGGCGGTTTCGCCCTCCGTCGCGACCGCGCCCGCCGCGAGGCCGCCATCCTCGGCATGGGTGATGACCGCGAGGTCGAGGTCGTGCGCATAGGCGAGGACCCGGTGCATCACCCCGGCGTCCGCGATCCAGCCGCGCCCGGTGCCGACCGCGCGCGCACCGGCCGAGGCGCAGATCGCCATTTCGGCCATGTCGGTGCCGGCAAGCCCGCGCGTGGCGGCGGCAATGGGGTGGATCCACAGATCGGGCTTGCCGATCAGCGCGGCGCGCTGGACGATGCCGGGATCGTCGAGCACGGGCGACTGGTCGGGCATCAGGCCGACGCGGACGATGCCGCCGGCGCGCGCGGCGGCGCGGTCGACCTTGAAGATGCCGAGGTCGATCAGGCCGGGGGCGAGCGTCTTGCCTGCGCAGTCGATGACGGTCGCGTCGGCGGGCGCGTCGCCGGTGCCGAGGATGGTGCCGTCCTGCACCAGAAGCGTGGCGCGCTGCTCGCCCCCTACGGGGCAGACCAGGGCGGCGTTGGTGAAGGCGGTGACGGTCATGCCCAGCCCTCCACGCCGCGCGCCCTTCGCGTCAGGACATCCAGGCAGGCCATGCGGACGGCGACGCCCATCGCCACCTGTTCGGTGATCGCCGATTGCGGGCCGTCCGCCACCTCCGAATCGATCTCCACCCCGCGGTTCATCGGGCCGGGATGCATGACCAGCGCATCGGGCTTGGCGCGCTTCAGCCGTTCCGGCGTGAGGCCGTAGCGCAGCCGATATTCGCGGGTGGAGGGAATGTAGCCGCCGCCCATGCGCTCATTCTGGACGCGCAGCATCATGACCACGTCGGCATCCTCGATCGCACGGTCGAAATCGGTGAAGGGGGTCACGAACATCCGGTCGACCGCGGCGGGCATGAGGGTGGAGGGCGCGCAGACGCGGACCTCTGCGGCAAGTGCGGTGAGCGCGAGGATGTCGGAGCGGGCGACGCGGCTGTGCAGGATATCGCCACAGATGACGACGCGCTGACCGGCGACATCGCCCCGCGCGCGGCGGATGGTCAGCATGTCGAGCAGCGCCTGGGTCGGGTGTTCGTGGCGGCCATCGCCGGCGTTCAGCACCGGGCAGTCGACCTTGTCGGCGATCAGGCGGACCGCGCCGCTCGCCATGTGGCGGATGACGATCACGTCGGCGCGCATGGCGTTGAGCGTCTGCGCGGTGTCGATCAGGGTTTCGCCCTTCTTCACGCTCGATTGCGCGGCGTGCATGTTGACGACATCGGCACCCAGCCGCTTGCCGGCGATTTCGAACGACAGCAGCGTGCGGGTCGAATTCTCGAAAAAGGCGTTGATCTGGGTGAGCCCGGCGAGGCGCGTATCGGGCACGTCGCGCGTTCCCCGGCCGATCCACTGCTCGGCTTCGTCGAGCAGGAAGCTGATCTCGTGGGGCTGAAGCCCCTCGATCCCGGTCAGGTGCCGGTGCGGGAACACGGCGCCGCCCGGTAGGACGGCGGCGG
>NZ_JALNUQ010000082.1:0-9227 GCF_026540875.1 Sphingomonas sp. GM_Shp_2 | reverse complement strand
GATGTGCGTGGCCGGCGCCGCATAAAGCGACACGCTCCGCTCGATCCCGTTCACCCGCCAGAAATCCTGGTCCTCCAGATAGCTGCCATCGGCATAGCGATAGAGTTCGATCGCCACCGTATTGCGCCCGGCATGCATCTGACGGGTGACGTCGAACTCGGCCGGCAGCTTGGAGTCCTCCGAATAGCCGACCCGCTGCCCGTTCACCCACAGATAATAGGCTGCACCCGCCGCCCCGATGGTCAACAGCATGCGGCGCCCGGCGAAGTGCGCCGGCACCACTACGTCGCGCCGATAGGACGCGACCTCGTTCACGGAATGGTCGATCAGCGGCTGGTTGCGCGGGAAAGGATAGCCGCTGCCGACGAACACCGGTCCGCCATGCCCCTCAGCCTGCAAGATTCCCGGCACGCGCATCGTGCCCCAGCCGGACACGTCATATCCCGGCTGCTCGAACCCCTTGGGGCGCGCTTCCGGATTGGGGGCCAGCTTCATCCGCCAGTCGCCGTCCAGCGACAGGTGATAGCGCGAGCGGCGGACATCGCCCCGAAGCGCGGCCTGCTTCGTCTCGAACCCGGCAAAGGTCGCGTGCATCGGCTCCGCGCCTTCGCGGATCACCTCCGGCCGCTCCCATTCGGCCTGCTGCGCGGCCACCGGCGTCGCGATCAAGCCGACCAGCAAAGATAAGCGTACCGACATCATCACCCCCCAACCCAGGCGCGTGCCCCCGTCGGCCGCCCGGTATTTCGTATACCGTACCAACGATCCGCTACCGATCAATCCCTGATCCACGGCCAAGGGCGTTACGCACACCATTGCAATGGCGGTTCGCGCATTGCACGATCGCGCCGAAAACGGCGTTGGGGAGGTGGAATGCGCATGAACAGGAATGGAACGTCGCGGCGCACGCTGATCGCCGCCGGCATGACCGGCCTTCTTCCGCTGGCCGCCGCCGCCGCCTCACCTGCGCTGCGGGTCGAGCGCCTGCCGCTGTGGCCGGGCCGCCCGCCCGGTGGCGAGGGTATTTCCGTGACCGACCAGAGCGTGTTCCGCTCACCCGAAAACAAGCCCGACGACATTGCCTGGCCGCATGTCGCCACGCCCATGCTCACCGTCATCCATCCCGAGCGGCCCAATGGTGCGGCGGTGCTGATCTGCCCCGGCGGCGGCTATGCCCGCGTGGCGACCGGCCGCACCGGCGGAGACGTCGCGCGCAGGCTGGCCGCCATCGGCATCACCGCCTTTGAACTGCTCTACCGCCTGCCGCATGACGGCTGGGCCGCGGGTCCGGACACACCGCTCCAGGATGCGCAGCGCGCGATGCGGCTCATCCGCGGCCAGGCCGGCAAGCGCTGGACGGTGGACTCCGCCCGCGTCGCCGTCACCGGCTTTTCCGCCGGAGGCCACCTCGCCGCCCGCCTCGCCACCCAGGCCGCCACGCAGACCTATGCGCCGGTCGACGCCAACGACGCATTGTCCGCCAGACCGCTGGTCGCCGGCCTGTTCTACCCGGTCGTCACCATGGGCGACGACGGCGTCCACGCCGCGTCGCGCGAACGCCTGCTCGGCTCCCACGCCGCCGATCCCGCGTGGCAGCAACGCTACTCCACCGAACGAAACCTCCCCGCCGACACGCCCCCGACCTTCATCACCGGCAACGCCGACGATCCCGTCGTCCCGATCCGCAACAGCCTGCTGCTATGGGAAGCGCTACGCTCTGCGCGCATCCCCACCGAACTGCTGATCTTCGAACATGGCGGCCATGGCCCCCCGGCCAACCGGCGGAACGGTGCGGCCGTGCCCTGGCTGGACCTGTTCCTTGGCTGGGCCAGCGATCACCGCTGGCCCGCCTGACGTCATTCCACCGTGCCCGCCGGCTTCGGGAAGTAGCTGAGATGCGGTGGCTGGTTGTACGCGACGTTCTGCCACGCCACCCCCATCCGATATACCGGGTCGTGCATCAGCGTGACCAGCCGGTGGTCCGTCGGATAGGGCGTGACGTAGATGCGCAGCGACCGGTTGTCCGCCGCCCGCCAGATCACCTCTTCGCGCCAGTCGCCCAATATGTCGGCCTGCAGCGTGGGATTGGCCTTGGTCCCGTTGTTCGACGCGACATCGGCGGGATGCAGCAGCGGGGTCTCGGTCGCCGTGGTCCAGTTCCACTTGCTGATCGTCGTTCCATTCAGCAATTCGCGCAGCAGGTCGCCATCCCACCAGATCGCGAAATTGGCGACGCGCGGCGCCGGACCGATCCGGCGTCCGGCGACATCGAACAGGTCGCGGCTGTTCGATCCCCAGAACTCGGCGCCCGGATGGCGCGGATCGATATCGGCGGCCAGCCCGCGCCCGGTATCCTCCTGCGCCGGCTTGCTCCACAGGATCTCGCCGGTACGCGCATCGAGCAGCGCCGATCCGATGCCGCCATTGCTCTTCACCTGTTCATGCACGCCCCATTTCTCCAATCCGGGGCGGGCGGGGTCGAGATCGCCGACATGCATGGCATCGCCGTGATAGAGCGGCACCGTCCACAATCCGCGGCCGGTATCGTCGATCGCCATTGATCCATAGATCACCTCGTCGCGGCCATCGGCATCGACATCGGCGATGCTCAACTGGTGGTTGCCGCGGTCGGCATAATCCTGCTGCCCTGGCGCCGCACTGTCGAACAGCCAGCGCTTGGCAAGCTTGCCGTCGCGAAAGTCCCATGCCGCCACCGCGGTGCGCGCATAATAGCCGCGGCCGAAGATCATGCTGGGGCGCTTGCCGTCCAGATAGGCGACGCCCGCCAGGAAACGGTCGGCACGATTGGCATAGCCGTCGCCCCAGGTCGCGGTCATCGTCGCCACGTCGGAGGGTCCGCGCGGCGGATCATAGGGGGCGGTGTCCAGCGCCCGCCCGGTCCGCCCGTCGAACACGGTCAGATATTCCGGCCCGTTCAGGATACGCCCGGTCAGCACCGCCACCTTGCGCCCGTCGGGCAGGGTTTTCGCGCCGGTGCGGTCCGCCTGCGGCACCTCGCCGGCATGGGACCGCCAGTCCGCCGCCGCATCGCCGATCACCACGCCCGTGCCATCGACGGTACCGTCCGCCGTCTTGCACGCCAGCTCGGCGCGGCCGTCCCCGTCGAAATCATAGACCAGGAACTGCGTATAATGCGCCCCGGCGCGAATGTTGCGCCCCAGGTCGATCCGCCAAAGGCGCCGTCCCTCCAGCGTATAGGCGTCCAGGATGACATTGCCGGTATAGCCCGCCTGGCTGTTGTCGTGGCTGTTCGTCGGGTCCCATTTCAGCACGATCTCGTAGCGCCCGTCACCGTCCAGATCGCCGACGCTGGCGTCGTTGGCGGTATAGTCATAGCGTTGCCCGTCGGGCGTCGTTCCCCCCGGCGGCGGCGTCAGCGCGATGGACAGATAGCCCTTGGGCAGCATCAGCGCCGGCCCGCTCATCGCATCCGACACTGGCTTGACCGTATAGCGCGCCTGCGGCGAACCCGCCGGATCGACGAACGCGGTCGCCTTGGCGAGCGGCTGTTTCGTGATCCGCCGTCCGTCCCGGTAGACATGAAAGCGTATGTTCGCCGGGTCGCTGCCGAGCAGCCGCCAGCTGACCAGCCATCCGCCGCCCGCGGTACCCGCCACCACCGGCGTCGCCACCACGCCGCGATCCAGCCGCTCCGCCACGCGCGAAGGCTGTGCCGAAGCCGCCGTCGCCATGCTGCCGATCATCAGCACCAGTCCGTACCACCGCGTCATCGTCGATCAGCCTCGTCCTCTGCCCATCCCGAAGGGGATGATGACCGGATTTTTCGGAACTGTCATTCACTATATGAGATTGACTGCGCGCCATGAACGTTGCCAGCATTCAGGAACCCGTTCTATAGAGTGGACGAGAGGACGGCATGGCGACAATGGACAAGACGGACGGCGGATCGATCGGCGCGGGCAGCCAGACGCTGATGCGCGGCCTCGACCTGATCGAGGCGGTCAGCCACGAGGTGCTGACGCTCAGCGAACTGGCGCAGCGGCTGGACCTGACCAAGAGCACGACGCACCGGCTGCTGTCCGCGCTGGTCGATCGCGGCTACCTCGCCTTCACCCCCCGCTCCGGCTACCGCCTCGGCCCCAAGCTCCTCCTGCTCGGCACCCTCGCCCAAACCCAGGCCGATCTCGTCCAGGTCGCCCGCCCCTATCTGGAAACGCTCGCCGCCTCGACCGAGGATACCGTGCATCTCGGCATCCTCGACGGCGATTCCGCACTGTATCTGGACAAGGTGCCCGGACGCCGCCGTATCAACATTTCCAGCCGGGTTGGCGATCGCCATCCGCTGAGTTCGACCGGTCTCGGCAAGGCGCTGATGCTCGATCATTCGCCCGCCTACTGGATGGAGCGTTTCGCGGCCGAGCAGGCGGCGGGCGCCCCCCCGGCGGAGCCGGAGCAGTGGCGATCGCGGATGCAGGGCTATGCGCAGTGCGGCAACGCGTTCGACCTTGAGGAGAACGAAGACCAGATACGCTGCGTCTCCGCCCCCATCCGCAACGCGTCGCGCCAGATCATCGGCGCGATCAGCGTGTCGAGCGCGGCGCAATATATGAGCGACGAGCGCATGGCGGAACTGGCGGAGGAAGTGCGCGGCACCGCCGGCGCGATCAGCGCCGAACTGGGTTACGAAGCCGCCGCGGACTGAGCGGACGGCGACAAGGGAGACGGATAATGCTGCTCGAAGGCAAGGTCGTGCTGGTCACCGGCGCGTCCGCAGGGATCGGCCGTGCGGTCGCGATCGGGTGCGCCGAACACGGTGCCGACGTCGCGCTCAACTTTTCGCGTGATCAGGCGGGCGCCGATGGTGCGGTGGCGGCGATCGAGGCACTGGGCCGCCGCGCGGTGGCCATTCAGGGCGATGTCGCCGATCCGCAGACCGCGCGGGACTTCATCGACCGCGCGGTTGACGCGCTCGGCCGGATCGACGCCTTCGTCAACAATGCGGGCATCTGCCCATTCCACGCCTTTCTCGACATGCCGGTCGAAACGTTCGAGCGCACCATGCGGGTAAATCTGCACGGCGCGTATTTTATGGTGCAGGCGGCCGCAAACCGCATGGTCGAACAAGGCGATGGCGGATCGATCATCGCCATGTCGTCCATCTCTGCGCTTGTCGGCGGCGAATATCAGACGCATTACACCCCCACCAAGGCGGGGCTTCATTCGCTGATGCAGTCGGCCGCCATTGCACTTGGCCGGCACAATATCCGCTGCAACTCGCTGTTTCCCGGCACCATCCTGACCGACATCAACAAGGACGACCTCGCCGACGAGAACAAGCGCCGGTCGATGGAGGGGCGCGTGCCGCTCGGCCGCCTAGGCCAGCCCGAGGATTTGGTCGGCCCCACCGTCTTCCTTGCCTCCGACCTCGCCCGCTACGTCACCGGTGCCTCGCTGCTGGTCGATGGCGGCCTGTACGTGAACCTCCAATAGCACCGCTGCCCTTCCCCGCGCACGCCGTGCGGATCGCCGATGTCCGTGCGCACGGCGCCCGCGGCGACGGGGTGGCGATCGACAGTCCCGCCATCGCCGCGGCCATCGCCGCGATGGCGGGCGGGGGCACCGTGCTGATCCCGCCGGGTCGGTATCTGTGCTTTTCGATGCGGCTGCACGGCGGGGTGACGATCCTTTTGCAGGCGGGCGCCGTGATCGTCGCCGCCGACCCGGCGCGCCATCCGGGCCGCTATGACGATCCGGAGGATCGCGGGGCGCAGCTCTATCAGGATTTCGGCCACAGCCATTGGCGCAACAGCCTGTTCTGGGGCGAGGATGTCCGGCAGGTCGCGATCATCGGCCCCGGCCTGATCGATGGCGAGGGGCTGACCCGCGACGGCCCCGGCGCGCGCTGGTCCGCGCAGGTCGGCGAACGGCCGGTGTCGATGGACGGCATGACCGCCGCGCAGATCGCCGCCCTGGAGCCGGAGGCCGCCGCGATGCGCGGGCAGGGCAACAAGGCGATCGCATTGCGCGGCGGGCGCGACATTCGCCTGTCCGGCTTTTTCATGGCCCGCTGCGGCCATTTCGCGATCCTCGCCACCGGCACGCACGGCCTGCACGTCGACCATCTGACGATCGACACGGACCGCGACGGCATCGATCTGGACGGGGTGTCCGACACGCTGGTCGAACATTGCCGCGTCAACACCCCCAATGACGACGCGATCGTGGTGAAGACCAGCCTTGCGCTGGGCAGCGTCCACCCCGCGCAGGACATCACCATCCGCCATTGCACCGTCTCGGGCTACGACCCCGGCACCCTGCTCGACGGCACCTGCCGCACCACCCTGCAACTGGCGCCCGACCGCGACCGGCCGACCGGCCGCATCAAGCTGGGCACCGAGAGCAACGGCGCGTTTCGCCGCATCCGCATCCAGCATTGCCACTTCCATCACTGCCGCGGCCTCGCGCTGGAGGTGGTGGACGGCGGCAGCATCGAGGATGTGGTGGCCGAAGACTTATGGATGGACGGCGTGACCACCGCCCCCCTCTTCCTCCGCCTCGGCGACCGGCGCCGCGGCCCGCCCGGTACCGGCATCGGCGCCTTGCGCGGTGTCACCATCCGCCGCGTCGTCGCCACCGGCATCGACCCACGCTTCGCCGCCACCATCGCCGGGCTGCCCGGCCACCCCGTCGACGACATCCGCCTCCACGACATCAGCCTGACCTACGCCGGTGGCGGCAGCCCTGCCGATGCCGCGCGCCGGCCGCCGGAGATGGCGCGCGCCTATCCGGAGCCCAGCATGTTCGGCATCCTGCCCGCCTGGGGCCTGTGGGTGCGCCATGCGCGCGGTCTGAGCATCGACGGCCTGCACCTGGCGGTCGCCACCCCCGATGCGCGCCCCCCGATCGTCACCGAGCATGTACGCGACGTCGCCATCCGGCGAACGCCCCTCTGGCACGGTTAGGGTTTGACGGCACCGCCAAAGCCATATACCATTTGCTGCATAATAGTTCCAAATAATGGTTCATCGGGAGGTGGCATGACGATCCACGCGTTCAGGATGCGGCTGAAGCCGGGCGTGGTCGACGAGTATCGCCGCCGTCATGACGCCATCTGGCCCGAGCTTTCCGCGTTGCTGACGGAAAGCGGCATCCACGATTATTCTATCTTTCTGGACGAAGAGACGCTGTCGCTGTTCGCCGTGCTGACGCTGGCCGACGACAACAGGCGCGACACCCTGCCCGATCATCCGGTGATGCAACGCTGGTGGGCGTACATGGCGCCGCTGATGGAGGTGGAGCCCGACAACCGGCCAAAGGAATGGCCCCTGCCGCTGATCTTCCACCATGCATAAGGCGGCCATCGCCGCGCTGCTCGCCGCGCCGATAGCGACGGGAGCGATGCCCGCCCCGGCACAGGTCGCGCAAGCCACCGCCAACCTGCAGGCGCCGGTGCAACGCTTCGGCCGGGTATCGTTCGACGCCCGCTCGCTGATGATCGACGACACGCGCCGGATCATCTGGTCCAGCGAGTTTCACCCGTTTCGCCTGCCCAGCCCCGATCTCTGGCGCGACGTGCTGCAAAAGATGAAGGCCAGCGGCTTCAACACCGTCGCCCTGTATTTCGACTGGGGTTATCACAGCCCCAAACAGGGCGTGTACGACTTTACCGGCATCCGCGATGTCGAACGCGTGCTGACCATGGCGGAGGAAGAGGGCCTGTGGGTCATCACCCGCGCCGGCCCCTATGTGAATGCCGAACTGTCGCGCGGCGGCTTTCCCGGCTGGCTGGTCAACCAGCGCGGCCGCGCCCGCACCGACGAACCCGCCTATCTCGCCGCCGCCGACGAATGGCTGACGCAGGTCAACGCGATTATCGCCCGGCATCAGGTGAACCCGGACGCGCAGGGACGGCGCGGCAGCGTCATCCTGCACCAGATCGAGAACGAACTGGCGCTGACCACCCCGGCGCAGGCGCGCTACATGGACCATCTGTTCGCCAAGGCGCGGGCCGACGGCATCACCGTGCCGATCTTTCACAACGATCAGGGCCGCAACGGCTACTGGACGCCCGCGACATCACCGGTCGACAAGGTGGTGAAGGGCCCGGTCGATCTCTACGCCTTCGACGGCTATCCCGGCGGCACCTGTACCGTGCAGGGCCACCCGACGCGCAGCGTCGCGGCACCCGACTGGGGCTATTACGGCCCCGGCGGCGCGAAGGGCGGCGCCTCCGCCTCGCCGAACACGCCCGGCTTCCTCGCCGAATTCGGTGGTGGCTGGTTCGACTATTGGGGCTCCAACGGCGGCTATGAGTGCAACGCCGTCCAGCGCGGCAAGCAGTTCCAGCGCGTTTTCTACGGCACCAATCTTGCCAACGGCATCGGCATCCAGAGCTTCTACATGGGCTATGGCGGCACCAGTTGGGGCTGGCTGCCCGCACCCGTCGTCTTCACCAGCTATGATTACGGCGCCGCCATTTCCGAAGCGCGCGAGCTTCGCCCCAAGGCGGAGGAGCTGAAGCAGCTCGGCGGCCTGATCGCCACCGTGCCCGATCTGGCCGGCATGGTGCCCGCGGGTGCCGTGACCGTGTCGTCGCCGAACGTGCAGGCCTATCACAACCGCAATCCCGAAACCGACGCACGCTTCCTGATGGTCACGCACAAGCCGTCGAACGGCCAGACCGACGACCGTTTCACGATCACCGCCGACTTGCCCGACGGTCGCTACATCTTTCCCGCCGGCGCCCCGATGCGGCTGAACGGCTTCGACGCCAAATGGCTGGTGGCGGGGGTGAATGTCGGCAGGCAGCGGCTGGTCTATTCCACCTCCGAGCTGCAGGCCGCACTGACCATGGACGGCGCCGACCTGATGCTGCTCTACGGCCGCGCGGGCGAACAGGGCGAGACGGTGCTGCGCTACTCCACCGCGCCGCAGGTCCGCGTGCTGGAGGGCACCGTGTCGAGCCGCTTCGACGCGACCAGGGGCGACCTGCTGCTCGACTATCCGCATGACGGCCGGGCGATCGTCCGCATCGACGGGGGCGGCCGCCCGCCCCTGTCGTTGATCCTCACCGATGAGGCGGAGGCGGTACGCTATTGGCGGCAAGGCCCCGCCCTCGTCCGTGGCCCCGCGCTCGTGCGCAGCGCGGAGGCCAGGGGCAACCGGCTGGTCCTCACCGGTGATACCCGCGAGGCGACCCCGCTGGAAATCTGGGCGCCCGCCGCAATCCGCTCGGCCAGCTGGAA
>NZ_JALNUQ010000081.1:0-9550 GCF_026540875.1 Sphingomonas sp. GM_Shp_2 | reverse complement strand
CGACCACCGAGATCTACACGAGCCTTATCGTCGGCAGCGTCAGATGTGTATAAGAGACAGCGTCACGCGCGCTTCCCACCCCTCCACGCCGCTCGCCGGCCAGGGCAGCAGCACCGGCTCGCCCACCACTCCGAACGGGACGCGCGCGCGTGCCGGTGTCGCATCGAATACCGGGCAACCCGCCATCCCCTGCAACGCCGCCAGCACGCCCCGTCCCACCGCTTCCCGCGCACTCATGCGCGGCGCGCTCCGATCCGCACCCGCCGCCATGGCCGCCACAGGGCCGTCACGCCGGCGGGCAGCGGCGCATCGGCCCCGTCGGTCGCCAGCACCGCGCCGAACAGCGCGATCCCCTGCACGATCCCGGGCGGCAGCGCGGCCCAGTCCTCCGCCAGCCCCGCCTGGTACCGCACGGTGGTGCGCACACCCACGCGCACCCAGCCGGTGCCGCCGGCATCGATGTCGACGGGATGCGCGCCCGCGATGCCGCGCACCGGTCCGTGCAACAGCGCCTGCCAGCCGCCGCCCGCCTCCACCACCTGCACCGCATCGCGCGCGATCAGCACGCGGCCGCAGAAATCCTCCGCGGCCGTCACCGCCGCCGCCGCGATCGCCGGCTCCACGCCGTCGCGGTGGACGCGCTCCGCCACCGCGCCAGCCGCCGCGGCCACCGCCGCCGCTGGCAACGCCGCCAGTCCCTGGATCATTATTTTGCATCCTTCCGGAAACATGGCGGCAACACAGCGACACATGGGCGTCACAGTTTACCGCCAAAGGGTGAGTCGGCCGCTGCCCGACCCCCTCGGACATCGGCCCAGCCGTTCCACCTCCCCCCTGTGTGGTTCGGCTTCCTCCCTGAACTACGGGGCAGCCCCTTGTCGGCTGCCCCGCCTTTTCCCGGCTCAGTTCGCCGAGAAGCGCATCAGCTTGATCGCCTGGGAATCGCTCACGCATCCGCCGACCCGCTTGGTCGCGTAAAAGGTCACGAACGGCTTGTTCGTGTACGGATCGCGCAGGATCGCGGTCTCAGACCGTTCCGCCACCAGATAGCCCGCCCGGAAATTGCCGAACGCGATCGCCGGGGCATCGGCGGCGATGTCGGGCATGTCCTCGGCTTCCACCACCGGATAGCCTAGCAGCGTCGCCGGCTGGCCCGCGACCAGCCCGGGCGCCCACAGGAAGCGGCCGTCCAGCGTCTTCAGCTTGCGGATGCGCGCCACCGTCGCCGCGTTCATCACGAAGCACGCCCCCTGCCGGTACGGCGCGCGCAGCATCTGCACCAGATCGATCAGGCGCTCGCCCGCATCCGCCCCGAAATTGCCCGCCGTGCCGCTGGCCAGATATTGCAGCGTCCCGAACGGCCGCGCCGCATCGCCCGTGGCCGCGATCGGCGCGCGCAGGAAGCCGCGCGGCCGGTTCACCCCGTCGCCGTCCACGAACGCCGCCCCCTCGGCGCGCGCGAACTCCGCGGCGATCTCGCCCGCCAGCCAGTCCTCCACGTCGAAGGCGGCATCGTCCAGCATCGCCTGGCTGGCCGACGGATTAGCGAACAGCTCGCCCATCGGCGGTGCGATCTCGGCAAAGACGGGCGTGCCCGTCTCCGGCCGCGCTTGCGTCTCGCCCGCCCAGCCGGACGGCGTGCCCCCGGTGGTGACCAGCTTGCGATACCCGGCCGACCCCACCTTCACCACATTGGCGATGCCCCGGATCGGCGAGGCACTTTTCAGCACCGCATCGATCGTCGCATCGATCTCGCGCGGCACGGCATAGCCGCCCGCATCGCCGGTCGTGCCGGTGAACGCCTTCAGCTCCACCGTCGCCCCCGTCCGCACGAAGCCGGCAAAGGCACCGTCCCGCTTGGCGCTCGCCCCGTCCAGCACCGGCCGTTCGATCACGTCCATCATTCCACTCCCCCACAAGAAACTTCGGAAATCCGTGCCAGCGGCTGCATCGGCACCGCGACCACGCTCACCTCGACCAGGGTCGCCGCCAGGATCGCGCGCCGCGCGCCCTGCATCACCTGCTCGGGCCGGTATCCCACCGACAATCCCGCCACCGTCCCGTTGCGCACCAGCGGCGCCAGCGCCGGATCGTCGATCCGCCCCCAGGTCCACAGCCCGGTCGCATCCTCGCGCAACCCGTCGATCCGCCCGACCGCGTGGCCCCGGTGCTGCCACAGCAGGGGCACCGGCCCCGCCCCGGCAAAGGCGCCGCGCCGCATCACGTCGCCCGCGCGGTCCACCCGGTCCCACACCGCCGCATAGCCCGCGAACGCCAGCGTCATGCTAGCCCCACCAGATGCCGCTTCTTCTCCGCGCTCAGGAAGTCGGCCGCCGACACGCTCGCCCACAGCGCCTGCCGCTCCTCGGCCAGCGCGGTCACACGGTTCAGGTCGACCGCCAGCGCGGCATCCGCGAACCATCCCGCCAACCCTTGCGACAGGCCGGACAGGATCGCCGTCGCCAGCGGCAGCACCGCCAGGCGGAACAGCGCGCGATTGGCCTCCCGGTAATTGGCATAGGCATTGTCGCCCGGCAGCCCGAGCAGCATCGGCGGCACGCCAAAGGCCAGCGCGATCTCCCGCGCCGCCGCCGCCTTGCAGCCGACGAAATCCATGTCGGCGGGCGACAGGCTCATCGCCTGCCATTTCAGCCCGCCCTCCAGCAGCATCGGCCGCCCGGCATTGCCCGCCCCGGCAAAGCCGTCCATCTCGGCGCGCAACCGCTCGAACTGCTCCGCGCTCAGCACCGATCCGTCCCCCGGATCATAGACCAGCGCACCCGACGGCCGCGCCGCATTGTCCAGCAGCGCCCGGTTCCACGCGGCGGCCGCATTGTGGATGCCGATCGCGCCCGCCGCCGCGCCCAGACAGCCCAGCCCGTAATGATCGTCCAGCGGATGGAACGCCTTCAGGTGGATGACATGCGGCCGCACCGGGTCCGCCCCCAGCCGGTGGCTGCGCGCCCCCACGCGGTAGGTGTACGCCGCCGGCCATCCGCCCGCATCCGGCTCCACGCTCACCCGCTCGGGCCTGAGCGCATAGAGTTCCGCCGCATTCCCCTCGCCGTCGCGCAGGATCTGCACATAGGCATTGCCGTGCAGCAGCATCTGCGCCGCCACCGTCTCCAGCAGCGACTGTCCCGCACTGCGCGCCTGGACCAATGCCAGCAGCGCCGGATCGCCCGCGACCAGCGGCACATCCGCCACCCCGCCCGCGACCAGCTTCACCGCCCGCTGCGCCACCGTATTGCGCGCATAGCCCTCGCGCACCTGCGTTTCATAGGACGGCGCCCCGCCCCCCGTGATCGGCACCCCCGACCGCGCCCATCCCTGCCCCAGCAAAGGCCGCGCAGCTCCGTCCGCCTGCCGGCGTCTGAATATCCGCATGTGAATCTCCTGTTACAGCATGCCCTCTCCCCTCCGGGGAAAGGGAGGGGACCCGCGGCGCAAGCCGTGGGGAGGGTGAGGGGCCGCCCCAAACGCCACCCCTGCTTGGCACCCCCTCACCCTCCCATCGCTTCGCGACGGGCCCTTCCCTCTCCCCGCAGGGACGAGGGAAATTACCCCCTCAAACCACCCGCACCCCGGGCATGCCCCCACGCCCGCGCAGCATCACTTCGGTCATCGCCCACACCATCGCGTCCGCCCGGTCCGGCGAGCGTCCCGGCCCGGCATAACCTCCCGCCGCCAGCAGGCCGCAGAGTTCATCCTCCAGCGCATCCAGCGCGCCGACGTGAAAGGCTCGCCCCGCCTCGAACAGCGCCGCCACCGGCTCCGCCCGCGCCGCCTTGCCGTGGCGGGCATGGACCAGCTTCACCGGCAGCGTCGCCTCGCAGGCGCGCAGCACGCTTTCCACCATCGCGCCGCCCTGGTTCGCCTCCGCCACCACCCGGTCCGCGCCCACCCGCTCCGCGCACGCCGCCACCGCCCGCGCCCAGCCATCGGGCGACGCGCCCAAAACGCTCGCATCCGCCAGCACATAGCCGTGCCCGTCCCGCCCCAGCCCGACCGCGACGATCCCGCACGCATCGCCGCCAATCCCGGCGGGCGGATCGACGCCGACCACCACCCGCACCAGCTCGGGCATCCCCTGCACCCGCTGCCGGTCGAGCAGCGCCCGGCTCCACAGCGCGCCCTCCACCTCCTCGACCATCTCGCCGTCCAGCTCCTGCCGGCCCAGCCGCGTGCCGGCGTAGGACGCCTCCATCATCGCCCGGTAACTGTCGGGCAGATAAGGATTGTCCCGCGTCGTGCCGTGCGTCTCCACCAGTTGCGGCAATGCCATCACCCGGCGCATCAGCACGGTCGGGCGCGGCGTCGTCGTCACCACCAGCCGCGGCCGCTCGCCCAGCCGCATGCCCATCACCAGATTGTCCCACGCCACGTCGCCGTTGCGCCATTTGCCCAGTTCGTCGCACCACGCCGCATGATGCTGCGGCCCGCGCAGCCCCTCGGGCGCTTCCGCCGAATAGCCATAGGCGACCGCCCCGCTGGCAAAGTGCACCGCCTGTTCGCTGCGCTTCCACACCGCGCCATCGGCACTGCGCGCACAGGCCAGCAGGCCGCTTTCGCCCCCGATCATCACCCGCTCCACATCCGCCATGGTGCCGCCGACCAGCGCGATCCGCGCCTCCGGGTCGCCCCGCGCCACCTGCACCACCCATTCCGCGCCCGCCCGCGTCTTGCCGAAGCCGCGCCCGGCGCGCATCAGCCACACCGCCCAGTCGTCATGCGGCGGCAACTGCCCCGGCTCCGCCCACACCGCGAAGTCGCGCAGCACCGCGGCACGATGTTCGGGCGGCAGCGTCAGGATCTCGCGCCACCGCTCGCCCACGGGCAGCGCCGCCACCGCCCGCACCCAGTCCTGTCCCCGGCTCATGCACGCCCGCCCGCCTGCGCCCGTTCCACGCGCCGGGCGATCGCATCGATCCGCTTGAGCAGCATCACGTCATGCTCGTGCTGCGACGGCGGCGCCGCCCCTTTGCGCCCGGCACCCGCACCGGCACCGACCCCGGCACCGCCCCGCCCGTCGCGCAGCTTCAGCACCTGCATCGCCAGCACCGGGTCGAAATCCGGCAGCGCGCTCCCCTCGCTGCCGCCCTCGCCGATCTCTTCCGGATTGTGGTTGCTCGTCATCTGCCCCAGCGCGCGCGCCACCAGTTCCTGTTCCAACTGGTCATAGCCAAAGGCGAGTGCTTCACCGCACAGGCGCGCAAACTCCCCGTCGCGCCGCTTCAGCGCGTACAGCGTCGACTTGGCCACCCCCGCCGCCTTCAACGCCCTGGTCTGGTTGCACGTCGCCGACAGCACATCCAGGAAGCGTTTGCGCTTCGCCTTCGTCCAGCCCGTCCTGCCCCCCTTGGGCGCCGCGCGTCGCAACAGCGTGCCGTCCCTCCGCGCGATCAGCTCGTCCATCTCCCGCCCCCCTCATCGCCCCGCCTCGATGTTCCCCTTATGTACTCAACATCCGTGGGGAAGTATCCAACAAACGAACCGCAACGGTGAAAAACAGAGTCAGCGAAACTTACCTATGATATTTCTCCGCCCGGTCGGGCGGCTAGGCAGCGGATCATCGCCAACGGGCAGAACAGGGGCACATGCACAACCAGGGGGAGGTCGTCGCATCCAGCGTTCTCGACCGGTTCGAACGGTTCACGAATGTCGACGACCATTATGTCGCGCTGATGGGCTGGCCGCGCGCCGCACTGATCGGCCGGTCGATGCTCGACCTGACGCATCCCGACGATCGCACCGGCAACCGCACGCTGCTGGACCGGCTCTACGACCGCAACGAGGCGTTTCGCATCACCAAGCGCTATCGCCGGCCCGACAACAGCTATGTTCGCGTCCAGGTGCATGTCGCGATGGCACCGGACGGGCTTGGCGGGCGCCAGTTGATCGGCACCGCCCACCGCGTCGCGCCGTCACCACCCGCGTTCGCGGACAGCCGGGCGATCGCCGGGCGCGCGATCGGCATGTTGCTGGCGGGGCGGATGGCGCTCGGCGCGCCCTATTTCTCCGGCGCCCCGGCGGAGATCCTGCTGCTGCTCTTTCATCAGGGCCAGCGGCCGCTCACCCTTGCCCGGATCGCCGAGCGGCTGGATTACACGCCTGCCGTCACGCTGCGCTGGCTGCGGGCGCTGGCCGATGCCGGGCTGGTCCATCCCCCCGCCGGCAACGACGATCCGGTCCGCCTGACCCTATGGGCGGAGGCGACGCTGACCACCATCCTCGCCGCGCCCACCGAGCCGCTGACGCCGGCCTGAGCGTTCTTCGCGAAATTCGCGAAAGTGCGAATTTAGAGGCGGCACCGGCAAAACGCGCCTCGGCGCGTTTTCAAACAGACGCCGAGCGTCACCGCCGGGCGTTCGACAGCGCCAGCGTCAGCGAAACCCCCGTCGAAAACGCCGCCGCCCCCGAAGACAGGCCGCCACTGGCATAGGCGGTCAACCGGAACCGGTCGCCGATCGGTGCGGACGCGCCGCCGACGATCTCGTGCGCCGGCCGGATGAACCGGCTGGTCCGCTCGGCATAGTCATAGGACAGCAGGAAGATGCCCTGCCCCGGCAGTGCCACCGACGCACCGACCGAGGTCGCGATGCCGTCGCGGATCGTCCAGCCGGTGGGGTCGCCGAACACGCGGTAGTTGATCCGTGCGACCGGCGTCACTGCGCCCATCGTTCGCGCCACCTCCACGCCAAAGGCATAATCGGTCTTGCCCGTCGACAACTGGGTCGAATCCGCCGCGGTGGGCAGCTTCACCCTTGCCGACAGGTCGATGTCCAGCCCCGCCGCGTCCTGCGCCGCCGCCAGCCAGGATGCGCCCAGCGTCAGGTCGCCCAGGCCCTGCCGCCGCGGCCGCGTCATCGGGATCGACGGTCCCACCACCAGCGGCGTCCCGTTGATCCCGGTAAAGATCGTCGACTGGCTGCGGATGCGCATCCAGGGCAGCGTGGCATCGATGCGCAGCGGCCCCAGCCGCTGGCGGACATTGAGCAGCACGGCGGAGATGGTGTTGCCCGTCCTTCCCCCGAACCGCCCGTCCCAGGTCGCCGCGCCCAGCGTGATCTCGGTCCCCGCCGCCGGGCGCAGGGTCTCCGGCATCGGCCGCACCTGCGGCTCCATCCCCCCGCCATCGTCCGTCTCGGGCACCGCGGGATAGGGCAGAACCTCCTGTGCCGCCGCCGGCGCTGCATATAGCGACGCGGCAGCCAGCAGCACGCCGATCCGCATTTCAGCGCAGCCTGAGCGTGCGGATCGCATCCAGCGCTTCCTTTTCACGGCCATCCGGCCCGGTTGCCGCGCGGTTCGCGTCATGGCTGCTATCCTCCCCTGATGGCCGGTCGCTCTCCTGCACGGGCAGGGTCGATCGCACCGCCGCGACCGTCATCGGCCGCCTGTTGTCCACCACCGCCGGCGCCGCGGCGGCCACCGCCACCGGCGCCGCCGCCTCGATTGCCGGGGCCGCTGCCTGCGCGGCCAGCGCACGCCGCGCGCGGGCACGCGCCCGCCACGCCTTCACCCGCGCCCGCCACCGCCGCACCGCCGCCGGATCGGCCCGCGCAACCCGCACCGGCGCCTCCGCCACCGGCGCAGGCGGAGGCGACACCACTTCCGGGATCGGCACGGGCACCACCGGTGCCGCCATCTCCGCCACCGGCGCGCGCGCCACCGGTGCCGGCGAAGGCCGCCCGGTGGAAATTACCGTCACCGCCAGCGCACCGGCGCAGATCGCGATCCGCACGCCCCAGTGGATACGCCGCCGCTGCACGGCGCGGCGCAGTCTTTCCCATTCGCGGCGCGACGGGACCGCCCCGTCCGCATCGTACATCGATCGAATCAGTGCATAGATGACCCGGTCGTCATCCTGCTGAAGACTGGCGCTCATGCCCCATCATCGCACCGCCGCCCGCGCGACGCGGCACCACCTTCGGGATAGCAACGAAATCGCCGGATTCAGGCCTTCAACGCCCAGCGCAGCACCGCGCCCATCCCCATCGTGCCCGCGCGCACCATCGGCCGACCGGGCCCCACCGGCATCCGCCCGTGCAACCGCGCGGCCCAGGGCGGCAGCAGGTCGACGCCCGCCCCCATCATCATCGCGTTCATCGGTGCCAGCGACGGATGGGGAGAGGGCTGGTTGAGCAGGAATTTCGCCACCGTCCGCGTCCGTGCATCGACGCGCAGTTCGGGCCGGATCGCCGCCAGGAACGCGGCGACGCCTGCCCGGTCCTCCGGCACGTCCTCGGCGCCCAGCGCGCGCGCCAGCGTTGCCATCTCGCACAGATACTGGTCCTGCCGCGCCGCCGGAAAGGCCGGATCGCGATAGGTCAGATATCCGCGCAAAAACGAATCGACCTCCGCGACATGCACGAATGTCAGCAGCCGGGGATCGCTCGCCCGGTACGCCGTCCCGTCGGGCAGCGTGCCCGCGACATGCTCGTGCACCCGCCGCACCCGCGCGATCGCGCTCTCGGCCGCCGCGGTCGATCCGAAGGTGGTGACCGAGATGAACTGCGCGGTGCGCTTCAGCCGCCCGCCCATATTGCCGCGAAAGTCGGAATGATCCCACACGCCTGCCAGCGCCGCGGGGTGCAGCATCTGCACCAGCAGCGAGCAGATGCCCCCCACCATCATCGCGGTGAAGTCGCCGTGCACCGTCCAGGTCGCCGATCCCGGTCCGAACAGCCCCGGATCGCCCGGCGGCCGCGACAGGTCCACCGAGCCCGAACCCACAAGACCGCGCACCTGGTCGCGAATGGCAAGGCGTATCGACACGCCCGCGATATAGGAAGCGCGTGGGCGCTTCAGTAGGCTCGGACCTTCGCCGCCTCCCAGGCGTCGCATTCTTTGTCAAAGCGTTGCTCGATCACCAGGCCAAAGGCGCGCTCGCTTGCCAGATCGACCTCCACCGATCCCGCCCATTCATAGGTCGCATTGCCCGAGAGCGTCACCATGCCGTCCGCCGCCGCCTCGGCGCGCACCAGCCCGCCCTTGTTGAACACCACCGTCTCCCGGTCCCAGCCGATCCGCCCCGTCAGGCACGCCGCATAGGTCGATGCCGCCATCGCGCTGCCGCAACTGTCGGTCAGGCCAACGCCGCGCTCGAACGTCCGCACGAACAGCGCGTCGCCCCGTACCTCCACGAACGAGACGTTCGCCCGGTTGGGCAGCCAGTCTGGCGCCGCCTCGCACGCGCGGCCCACCGCGACCAGCTCCGCCTCGTCCACCGCCTCCACGAACGTCACCAGATGCGGATTGGGCATGCTCACCGCGGTGAACGCCCGCGGGCTCGGCAGCATCGGCAGGGCCGCGTCCACCACCCGCTCCATCCCGACCGCCATCGGCCACGCCGCCACGTCCAGCCCCGCCGGCCCCGCCCGCTCGCGCACCGTATACACCCCCGGCGCCAGCGCGCTCACCCGCTCGGCCTCCGCATGCGACGTCTTCAGCCGTACTGTCGCCGCCGCGATCCCCAGCGCCTCGAACCCCGCCCGCGCGACGCAGCGCACCCCGTTCAGGCACGTCTCCGCCTCGCTGCCGTCCGAAT
>NZ_JALNUQ010000080.1:0-10207 GCF_026540875.1 Sphingomonas sp. GM_Shp_2 | reverse complement strand
TCGCGCCGGGCAGGGTCCCAATCCGTGCGAGGGACTGCGCCCGCCGCTCGCCGCCCGGCGGGCGCAGTCCCTCGAACGGATTGGGACCCTGCCCGGCGCGATAGGCCTCGATCTGCCGCTGGATCTGCGACTTGATCGGCTTGGAGAAGTTGAACCCCCAGCGCAGTTCGGACCGCTCGGTCCGCGCGAAATTGATCGGCCGCGTATCCAGCCGCACCAGCGCCCCCGTCTCGTCGCGCAGGAAACGGTCCGGGAAGGCGGCGGCGATCTCGGCGGTCACTGCCGTCAGGTCGATGACCGGATCGTCGGTCCGGCTGTTCACGAAGCTGGCGGTCAGGTTGAGATCGGTCTGGCTCCACGGCTTCAGCGTCAGGCCCAGCCGCTCGACATGCCGGTTGCTGGCGCGCAGCAGCGGATTGCCGCCGCCGATGGTCGTCACCGTCGCGGTTTCGCCGCGCACATAATCGAACACCCGGACGTTGGGCGTGGTGATCTGCGGATTGCCGAGCTGCGTGGGCGACGGCGCACTGTCCGCATCGGTGACGTTGGCGATCAGCCGCAGCCCCTCGATCGGCGACCAGTTCGCGCCGTAGCCGATGGTGGTCAGCGTGCCGAAGTCCGATACCTCGTTCACGCCGGCGTTCAGGTTCAGCGACAATTGCCGGAGCGGCGACAGCACGCCGCGCGTCCGGCTGGCGATCGGCAGGTCCAGGTTCACCTGCCCGTTCACCGTATCGCGCGAGATGTCGGCGCTGCGCAGTTCGCCGAAGCGGAAGGAGCGGCTGTCCACCGAATTGGTGTCCGCCCCCACCTTGATGCTGGTCGAAACGTCGCCCGCGGGCAGGCTGAACAGACGGCCGTTCAGCAGCGCGTCGACCGATCCGGTCTGGGCGGTCGAACGCGCGAAGTTGCGCGCCGCCAGCGGCAGGTCCACCGGGGTCAGCGGCCCGAACGGGTTGGCGCCCGGATCACCCGCCGCCAGCTGCGTGTTGAAGTCGCCCGCATCCAGCCCGGTATCGGTCGCCACCCGGCTTTCGCTGCGATCATAGGCGCCCGTCAGCGTCCAGCGCCACCGCCCCAGCTCGCCGTTCAGCGCGGCACCCAGGCGCCCGGTCAGCGCGTTGTTGCGCTGGCGCAGGGGCGAGAAGTCACCGTCGAACCCGCGCGCGACCACCACGTCGGTCCCGAAGGGCGAGAAGGGGTTGCCCGACGGCAGCGCCAGTTGCGCGGTGGGCAGGCCTTGCAGGCTGGTGCTCTGCGTCGTCTGCACCTGCGCGTTGATCGAGGCGGAGATGTTGCCGAAGATCGGCTGCGCATAGGTCACATTGGTGCCGAACTGCCGCTGCGCACCCTGCAGGGTGCGGAAACGGGTGGCGTCCAGCAGATCGGCCGGCGTGCCGGCGAACTGCGCCAGCGTCGGATCGGCGACCCCTGCGGGCACCCCGACGATCGTCGTCGCGGTGCCGGTCAGCGCGCTCAGCGCCGGGTCGATCTCGCCGCGTCCGCCTGCGCCCAGCACATTGCCGCTCAAGCCGAAATTGGTCTGGGGCGCCGTGATGCCGCGTTCCGCCTCGGTCAGGGCGGAGCTTTCCTGATATTCGGTATGCAGGCTGAACCGCTTGTCGCGCCGGATCTGCACCAGATCCACCTCGCCCTCGCCGAACACCTGCCCGCCCTGTGTCGGCACCCGCCCCGTCGCCTCCACCACCGTCGAGCGGAAGCGGTTGCGCAGCACGAAGTTCACCACCTTCTGGTCCGCGCTATAGCCATATTTCAGCGCGACCTCCTCGGGCAGGATCTCGACGCGGCTGATCGCCTCGGTCGGCAGGTCGCGGATTTCCTGGAATCCCGAGATGCGCTTGCCGTTCAGCAGCACCACCGGCGCGCCGCCGCGCCCGCTCGTCGTCTGCGGCGTCAATTCGGTCAGCAGGTCGGCGATCGAACTGACGCCGTAGGAGCGCACGTCCGCCGGGCTCAGCGTCTGGTCGGGGGGAATGTCGCCGATCACGGAGCCGCGCGGCCGGGCACCGGTGACCACGATATCCGCCTCGCCGTCCGCGGCCTCGTCGGCGCCGCCCGCACCATCGGCGCCGTCCTGCGGATCGCTCTGGGCCGCGGGTGTCGTGGTCGACGGTGTCGCGGGCGCGGTCTGCGCGATCGCCATGGCCGGCCATGCCACCGCCCCCATCAGCATCGCTGCCATCATGCTCCGCATCGTCACACTTCCCCGAACTGATAATCGAGGTGCCGACTAGGGGCGATTTGTCGCAGAATTATGCCCGGCGCACATAAACGGGCGAAACTGTGAGAATCAGTCGCGGGGTGCCTCGCGCAGCATCGCCTCCAGTGTGGCCCGCGCCGCGCTGTCCGCGGCGGAGGCATCCACCACCCTCTCCAGCGCGCGGTACGCGGCCAGCACGCGCGCCCCCTCCGGGGTCAGCCGCGCGCCGCTGTCCGCCCCGCCGCCGCGCGCGGTGGCGACCAGCTTCGCCGACCAGCAGCGATTCATCTCGTCCACCAGCAGCCACGTCCGGCGGTAGCTCATCGCCAGCGCACGCCCCGCCGCGGAGATCGACCCGTGCTGCCGGATCGCTTCCAGCAGGTCCGCCTTGCCGGGGCCCATCGCGATCACCTCGCCGCACAGGATCTGCAGCTTCAGCTTCAGCGGGCCCCGGCGCACCGACATTATCCGGCAAAGGCCTTTTCGATCACGTACGCGCCCGGCTGCGCGTTCGACCCCTCGGGGAAGCCCATCGCCTCGAACTGCGCGCCCAGGCTCTTGATCATGTCCATGCTGCCGCACATCATGATCCGGTCCGTCTCCGGGTTGAACGCGTGCCCGCTCGGCAGGTCGGCGAACAACCGCCCGCTCTCGATCAGCGCGTCGATCCGCCCCGTCGTGTGGAACGGCTCGCGCGTGACGGTGGGGACATAGTGGAACTTCTCCGCCGCGACTTCGCCGACCAGCGGATCGTCGGCCAGCCTGGCCGACAGCTCGTCATGATAGGCCAGATCGCTCACCCGGCGCACCGAATGGACGATCACCACCTCGTCGAACAGGTCATAGATGTCCGGATCGCGCGCCACCGACAGGAAGGGGGCCAGCCCGGTGCCCGTCGACAGCATGAACAGCCGCTTGCCCGGCAGCAGCGCGTCGGCGACCAGCGTGCCGGTCGGCTTGCGCCCCAGATAGATCTGGTCGCCCGGCTGCACCTTTTGCAGCTTGGAGGTCAGCGGGCCGTCCGCCACCTTGATCGACAGGAAATCCAACTTCTCGTCATAGGACGGGCTGGCCACCGAATAGGCGCGCAGCAGCGGCTTGCCCGTGTCGCCGGGCAGGCCGATCATCACGAACTCGCCGGACCGGAAGCGGAAGCTGTCGGGACGCGAGATGGCGAACGAGAACAGATGCTCGTTCCAATGGTGGACGCTTTGCACCGTCTCCACGCTCAGCGCCGCGGTGGGCGCCAGTTCGACCTTGGTTTCCGTCAACACACTCATGCTCCTTGGGACCGGCGCCGGGCGCCGTCCTCCACTTCTCGATCCTGCAAGCGATGACGCGCCCTTACCATGCGAAGCGCAGGCTGCCCACAAAGGTCCGCGATGCACCGAAATAGCAACTGTTGTTGAAAAAACAGGAGGCGATGTGCCGCTTGTCGAACAGATTGTTCACATTGGCGGTAAAGGTCAGCCCGGTCATCGCCGCATCCAGCCGGCCCAGGTCATAGCCCAGCACCGCGTCCGCCAGCACGAAGCCGGGCGACCGGAACCGCTCCACCACCGTCTGGTTGGCGCGCACGAAGCTGGCGGTACCGTCCGATTCGCCGACATAGCGGACACCGCCGCCGATGGTGACGCCGCCCAGCGGCCCGGCGACGCCCGCCCTGGTCAGGTCGTAGCTGACGAAGCCGGACGCGCTCCACTTCGACACGCCCAGCGGCCGTGTTCCGGTGACGCCGGCCAGTTGCGCGCCGCTGCCGACCACCGGCGTGCCGCGCGTCACCAGCGGATCGGTGTAGGTGCCCGCCACCGTCACATCCAGGCCCGGTGCGATCTCGCCGCGCCCGTCCAGTTCGATGCCCTTTACCGCGACCTCGCCCACCTGCACCTGCGCGCCGGTCGGTATGCCCGCCACCACGCCCGCGCGCGGATCGCCCACCGGCACGTTGCGCCGCCGCAGGTCGAAGAAGGACAGGGTGAACAGCGCGCTCGTCCCCGCCGGCTGGTATTTCAGCCCGCTTTCATATTGCCGCCCGGTCACCGGCACGAACGGCGCCGTCGTCACGCTGCCGCTGCCGCCACCAATCGTGTAGAGCACGCCGGCCTGCGGCTCGAAACTCTCCGAATAGCTGAAGAAGGGCGACAGCCCGATCTTCGATTCGTACAGCGCGCCCAGCCGCGTCGTGAACGCGGTCTGCGACAGGCGCGCCAGCGCACTGGTGTTGCCCGGCGCCAGATTGCGGTTGATCGTCGCCTGGTTGTACCAGTCCCACCGCCCGCTCGCGATCAGCTGCAACCGCCCGATCGCGATCTGGTCCTGCACGTACAGCCCGACCTGATCGATCGCGCGCCGGTTGCGCGTCTGGAGCAGCGGGAAGCTCGGCTGCACCCCGCCATAGACCGGGTTGAACAGGTTCAGGTTTGCAATGCTGGTCGCCGGGTTGTTCGTCACCCCGGTGTTGAACTGCTGGTCGTTCACACCCCGGTTGTTCTGCCAGTCGACGCCCGCCAGCAGCGTATGGCCGACCGGCCCGGTGCCGAAGCTGGCGGACAGGTGGTTGTCGATGGTGATCGTCCGGAAGGCCTCGTCCGATCCGCCACCGCCGCGCACGATCGTCGAAAAATCGGTCTGCCGCGCAGCACCCGCGCCCGTGGTCGCAAAGGCGGACAGGTAGATTTGCCGGTAATGCAGGTCGACATCGAAATAGCGCGCATTGGTCGTCCAGCGTACCGCATCGGACAGGTCGTGGCGGACCAGCAGCGTCGCCGACTTCTGCTTGCGGTCGAACGCCTCGTACGCCGGCTCGGACACGTTCAGGTCGATCGGAAACCGCCCGAACGGATTGCGCAGCGCCGATCCGTAAACCGGCACGCCGCTATAGGATGCCGCCTCCGGATCGCGCTGATAGCTCAGCAGCAGCGAGATGCTGGTCCGGTCGTCCGGCGCAAAGGTCAGCATCGGTCGCGCATAATAGCGCCGGTTACGCGTGCGGGCGACGAAACCGTCCGACTGCTCGGCCCCCGCGATCACCCGGAACAGCCATGTGCCGTCCTGGTCCAGCGGCTGGTTCACGTCGATCGCCGAGCGGACCAGATCGAAATTGCCGCCGGCCAGCTCGATCCGCCCGCCCGCCTGCGCATAGGGCAGCTTGCTGGTCAGGTTCACCAGACCGCCCGGCGTCGCGCTGCCATACAGGACCGATGCCGGCCCCTTGATGACGTCGACGCTGTCGACCAGGTGGAAATCGATCTGCGGGATCGCGTACACGCCGCCCTGCAACCGCATCCCGTCCATGAAGATCGCCGGCGAGAAGCCGCGCACGAACAACTGGTCGTACCGGGTGGCGACGTTGCCGCGCTGGTTGGGCGATACGCCCGCGACATAGCTGAGCGCCTGGTTGATCGACAGCGCGTTGCGCCGGGTCAGTTCCGCATTGTCGATCGCGGTGATCGTCTGCGGCGTCGCGATCAGCGGCGTGTCGGTCTTGGTCCCCGACTTGGCCGATGTCTCGCCGCGCTGGCCGTTCACTACGATCTCTTCGGCAGAGCGCGTCTGGGTGTCCTCGTCCGGGGCGATCGGGTCGGCGCCCGCTGGCGCCATCACCATGCCGGCCAGCATCGTTCCCGCCAGCCATCCCGCCAGGCGCATAAATTTTCCCCCGTGATATTGATAATGACTCGCAGAGGCTGCTAAAGGGAGCCGATCACCGTGACAAGGAAAATTCGCCGCCCATGTCCGCCGGCCCCGTTCCCGCCTCTCGCCATGCCGCCGCGCGCCACAGCGCCGGCGTCGTCTGGCGCTGCGTGACGGTGCTGTTCGGTGGCTACGCCTTTGCCGCGGTCGCCGTGACGCTTCTCGCCCGGCTGCTGCCGATCGAACGGGCGGAGGCGACCGGATGGGGCATGGTGCTCAGTTTCCTCGTCTTCGTCTCGGTTGGCCTGTGGGGGCTGCACGACCACCGGCTGGGCCGCGTGTCGCTGGTGATCTGGGGCGGCGCGGCGCTGGGGTTCGCGGCGCTCCGCCTGCTGGGCGTTCGTCCGTGAGTGCCGCGGCGATCGGCCTGCGCCAGTCGATGGCGACGATCCATGGCTGGCTGGGCCTTCTCGCCGGCTGGATCCTGTTCACGATGTTCCTGACCGGCACGGCCAGCTATTTCCGCCCGGAAATCACCCAGTGGATGCAGCCGGAGATCCGCCCCGCCGCCGTCTCGCCGTCGCAGGCCGCGGGCGCCGCGGTCCGCCGTCTGAACGCGGACGGACCGGACGATGTGCAATGGTACATCTACCTGCCCGACGACCGCACCGTCGCCACCCGCGCCTTTCGCCTGCTCGCCCCCGGCCCCGACGGCAAGCCGCAGCGCGGCCCCGGCGAGATCACGCTCGATCCCGCCACCGGAGCCGATCTCCACGCCCGCGACACACGCGGCGGCGAGCATTTCTACCGCTTCCATTTCCAGCTTCAGCTGCCGCACCCCTGGGGCCGCTGGCTGGCCGGGCTGTGCGCGATGTTCATGCTCGGCGCGATCATCTCGGGCGTCATCACCCACAAGCGCATCTTCGCCGACTTCTTCACGCTGCGCTGGAACAAGGGGCAGCGGTCGTGGCTCGACGCGCACAACGTGTCTGCCGTCCTCGCACTGCCCTATCATGCGATGATCACCTATACCGGGCTCATCACGCTGGTAGCGATGTACATGCCCTGGCCGGTGGCGGCGAACTACGCCAGGCCGCTCGCCTTTGCCGAGGCCGCATACGGCCTGCCCGCCGAGGGCGAGGCGAGCGGCCGCCGCGCCCCGCTGGTCGATGTCGCCGCACTGGTGCGCGACGCGGAGGGGCGCTGGGGCAAGCCCGCCACCCGCCTCGTCGTCCGCCACCCCAACGACGCCGCCGCCACCGTCACCGTCAGCCGCCACACCCGCGGATCGATCAACGCGCGCACCCCCTCCATCACCTATGACGGCGCCACCGGCCGCGTCCTCGCCATCGCCCCCGACGCCGGCCCCGCGCTCTCCACCGCCGGCGTCATGCTCGGCCTGCATATCGCGGGGTTCGCCGGGCCGGCGCTGCGCTGGGCCTATTTTGCGCTCGGCCTGACGGGCGCGGCGATGGTCGGCACCGGCCTGCTGCTCTGGACCACCAAGCGCCGCCGCCCGAACGCCGCGCCCTTTTTCGGCCTGCGCCTGGTCGAACGGCTCAACATCGCCGTCGTCGCCGCCTTTCCGATCGGCATGGCCGCCTATCTGCTCGCCAACCGCCTGATCCCGGCGCAGGCACAGGGGCGCGCCGCCGCCGAGGTATCCGCGATGTTCTGGGTCTGGGGCATCCTGTCCCTCGTCCAGCTCGCCCGCCCCGCCCGCCGCGCCTGGGCCGAGCTCTTCGCGCTCGGCGCGCTGGCCTGGGCGGCGATCCCCATCGTCGATGCCGCGACCACCGACCGCGGCCTGTTCCACGCGCTGGCGACCGGCGACATGGTCTTTGCCGGCGTCGACATCGCCACCCTGGTCATCGCCCTCACCCTGGCGCTTGCCGCCTGGCGTGCCAGCCGCCGTCCCCCCGCGCCGAAAGGGCGCCGCACCACTGCCCCCCGACAGGAGCAGCTCGTCCATGCCTGACGCCATCCTCTTGAGCTTTCTCGGCCTGTGGCTGATGGCCGCCGCCTCGCACAAGCATTGCCGGGAGGCCGGGGTCTGCGATCCCCGCGCCAAGCGTGCGCTGCGCTTCCTCGGCAGCCTCGCGCTCGTGCTCGCCTTCACCACCTGCGGCACCGAACTCACCGGCGAGCGCGTCGTCCGCGCGCTAGGTGCCGCCTCGGTCGCGGGTGTCGCGCTCGTCCTGCTGCTGTCCTTCCGCCCCGCGCTCGCCTTTGCGCCCCTGCGCCGGGCGCTGGCGCTCAGCCGGGGTCGAACACCGACCAGCCCGTCCGCTGCACGAGCCGTTCCAGCGCGAGTGTCCCTAGCTGCGAATTCCCGCGGGCGTTGAGCCCCGGCGACCACACGGCGATCGATGCCTTGCACGGCGCGATCGCCAGGATGCCGCCGCCCACGCCCGACTTGCCGGGCAGGCCGACGCGAAAGGCGAACTCGCCCGATCCGTCATAATGGCCGCAGGTCATCATCACCGCATTGATCCGCCGCGCCCGCTGCGGCGACACCACCGATCGCCCCCTTTCCCCGGCGGTGGCGCCGGGCTGCACCCCGCGCGCCATCAGGTAACGCCCCGCCAGCGCCAGTTGCCGGCAACTCATCGCCAGCGCGCATTGGTGGAAATAGAATCCCAGCACCCGCTCGACCGGGTTCTTCAGGTTGCCGAAGGCGTGCATGTAATGCGCCAGCGCCATGTTGCGGTGCCCCGTCTCCATCTCGGCGGCGGCGACGGCGCGGTCGACGATGATGTCCTCCTCCCCCGCCAGCCCGCGCACGAAGCGCAGCATCTCGCCGATCGCCTCGCGCGGTTCGTGCCGGCCGAGCAGCACGTCCGACACCACGATCGCGCCGGCATTGATGAACGGGTTGCGCGGGATGCCGTGTTCGGTCTCAAGCTGTACGATCGAGTTGAACGCGGTGCCCGACGGCTCCCGCCCCACCCGCGTCCACAACTGGTCGCCCACCGCGCCCAGCGCCAGCGTCAGGGCGAAGACCTTGGAAATGCTCTGGATCGAGAACGCCTCTTCCGCGTCGCCCGCCAGATGGCACGTCCCGTCCATCTCGATCACCGCCATCCCGAACCGCGCCGGATCGACGTCGCGAAGACCCGGAATATACTGGGCCGGCACCCCCCGGTCGGGCGCCGCCTTCATCTCGGCGGCGATCTCGGCAATGACGGCGGACAGGTCGACCATGCCCGATCCTAGGGCATCGATATCCGACCCACCACCTCCGTTCGTGCCGAGCGAAGGCCATCCACCCGTCGAAGCACGCCAGTAGGCCGCCATCACCTCCGTTCGTGCTGAGCGAAGTCGAAGCACAAGCGGTACGGCGTGGCCTTCGACTTCGCTCAGGCCGAACGGATGTTGGGAAGGGGAAGCGCGAACCGCCACCGCAAATACCCCCCTTGGGTCACTCCCTTCGATGGTGTACGCTCCAACCCATTGATGTCGCCCGGTTCCGACAGCCCGATGCGCGCCGCCCTCGCGCAATGCCGCCGCCATTTCGCCGCGGCGGCGGTGTTCAGTGCGCTGCTCAACCTGCTCTATCTGGCCCCCACCCTCTACATGCTGCAGGTCTATGACCGGGTGGTGCCGACCCGCGGGGGGCAGACCTTGCTCTTCCTCACGCTGGTGCTGCTCTTTGCGCTCATGACGCTGGCGCTGCTCGATCGCACCCGCACCCGCCTGCTCACCCGCGCCGGGGTCGCGCTCGACGCCGCGGTGGCCCCGCATCTCCTCGACGCCACGCTCGGCCGGCCCGAGGCACCCGAGGCGCGGCAGGCCCTGCGCGATTTCGACCAGTTCCGCGCCACCCTTACCGGCCCGGCGATGCTGGCGCTGTTCGACGCGCCGTGGCTGCCCTTCTACATCCTCGTCTGTTTCGTCGTGCATCCCTGGATCGGCGCGGTCGCGCTGCTCGGCGGCATCGCCCTGCCGCTGATCGCGCTCGCCAACGAACGTGCCACCCGCCCCCGGCTCGATCAGGCGCAGGCGATCGCCGCGCGCACCTATGCCGCGCAGGACGCCGCGCTCTCCTCGGCAGAGGCGGTGCGCGCGCTCGGCATGCGCCGCGCCCTTGTCGCCCGCCAGCAGCGCGAGCGCGATGCGATGCTCGTCGCCCAGACCGAGGCGGGGCTGGCCGGCGGCAGCTACCTGACGGCCACCAAATTCACCCGCCTCGCGCTGCAAAGCCTGGCGCTCGGCCTCGGTGCGCTGCTCGCCATCGACGACATGATCTCGGCCGGCGCGATCTTCGCTGCCTCCTTCCTCATCGCCCGTGCGCTCGCCCCCATCGAACAGCTCGTCGCCACCTGGCGCAGCATCGCGCAAGCCCGCAGCAGC
>NZ_JALNUQ010000008.1:0-106416 GCF_026540875.1 Sphingomonas sp. GM_Shp_2 | reverse complement strand
CTTCAAGCTGGTCCCCGAACTCACCGGAAAGCTGTGACCTGACGGTCGCTTCCCCTTGAGGGAGCGACCGTGATCCCGCCCGTTCGGCCTGAGCCTTTGGACATCGCTCAGGCCGAACGAGTCGGCTTTGCAGCCGGATGATCCAGGATGGATTTTGCCCCAGCCGGCTCCGGAGCGAGACGGACATCAAGGCATCTCACCCTAGCGAAGGGGTGCCAGTTCCAGATGGCGGAACTGGTTGAACGCGCTGGCCACATACCCGCCGAACGCCTCGCCGCTGGCAAAGCCGCGGCTCGCATAAAGCGCAAGCGCCGGCTCGAACGCTTCCCCGCTCCCCGTCTCCAGGCTCAACCGCGTCAGGCCCTCCGCCCGGGCGACGCGGATGATGTGATCGAGCAGCGCCGCCGCCACCCCGCGGCGCAAGGCCTCGGGATGCGTGCGCATCGACTTCAGCTCGGCCGCACCCGCTCCCAGCCGCTTCATCGCGGCGATGCCCGCCACCCGTCCGTCGCGCCACGCGGTCCACACCGTCATTCCCGGCGCACGCAACCCCGACAGGTCTAGGGCAAAGACATGGCCCGCCGGCGATCCCGCCTGCATCCCCGCCAGATGCAGCGCGAGCAATGCCTGCACCGCGGCATCGGTGAGATCGTCTTCCCTGATCCGGATCGTCATCCCCCGATCCTGGCGTATCTGGACAGCCGGTCGCAAGCAGGTGAGACTATGATCCCATGATCTCCCGCCGTCTCCGCATCACCGGCCGTGTCCAGAACGTCTTCTATCGCAACTGGTTCGTGGAGCAGGCTAGGTCGCTGGGGCTCGATGGCTGGGTGCGCAACCGCGCCGATGGATCGGTCGAGGCGCTGGTGCGGGGATCGCCCGGTATGATCGACGCCATGGTCGCGAAAGCGCGTGAAGGATCGCCCGCCTCCCGCGTCGAACAAGTTCTCGTGTTAGACGATGCGCCTGCCGAGGTGCCGAACGGCTTTGCCCGGCTGCCGACGCTGTGATCGCCCTGCTGCTGCTCGCCCAGGCCGCGGGACCGACCGCCGAGACCCGCGTCGAGCGCCTGCTCGCTCAAGCGCCCATCATCGACGGCCATAACGACCTCGCCTGGGAACTGCGTGAAACGGGCACCGCCGTCGATCTTTCCCGCGACACCAGCCGCCTGCCCCGCCCCTTGCAGACCGACATTCCCCGCCTGCGCAAAGGCGGCGTCGGCGGCCAGTTCTGGTCGGTCTGGATACCCGCCACCGTCACCGGGCCGCGCGCGGTGGAAATGACGCTGGAGCAGATCGACGTCGTCCGCCGCTTTGTCGCCGCCTATCCGCAGGACTTCGCCCTTGCGACCACGACGGCCGAGATCGCGGCGGCACAGGCGAACGGCCGCATCGCCTCGCTGATCGGGGTCGAGGGCGGGCACCAGATCGACGGCCGCTTGTCGGTCCTGCGCCAGTACAAGGCGCTGGGCGTCGGCTACATGACGCTGACGCATGGCCACAGCCTCGCCTGGGCCGATTCCGCCACCGACGATCCGGTCGCGAACGGCCTGTCGCCCTTCGGCCGGCAGGTGGTGGCGGAAATGAACCGCATCGGCATGATCGTCGATGTCGCGCATGTCTCGGATGCGACGATGGCCGCGGTGCTGGACGTGACCCGCGCGCCGGTCATCGCCAGCCATTCGGGTGCCCGCGCGGTCGGAGTTGCGCCGCGCAACATTCCCGATGCGCTGCTCCGCCGTATCGGTGCGGGGGGCGGCGTGGTGATGGTCAACGTCTACCCCGCCTTTGTCTCCACCGCATGGCGCGCATGGGACCGCGCCCGCACCGATCATGCCGCATCGCTGGGCGTGCCGGCCGATGTGTACGGCCCCCGCTCCCCTGCCCCGCTCCTCGCCTGGGACGCCACCCACCCCGAACCCCGCGTCACCCCCGCCATGGTCGCCGACCACATCGACCATGTCGCCCGCATCGCCGGACGCGGCGCCGTCGGCTTCGGCGGCGATTATGACGGCATCGCCGGTACCGGCCCGGCCGGCATGAAGGGCGTCGACGGCTACCCGCGCGTCCTGATCGAGCTTGCCCGCCGCGGCTGGAGCGACGCCGACCTCGCCGCCCTTACCCGCGGCAACATCCTGCGCGTGATGGCGCGGGTGGAGGCGGTCGCCCGCGACCTCGCCGCCACGCCAGCGAGCGACGCGATCGACCCGCTCGCGCGTTAGGCTTCGGGCACCGTGGCCGGCGTCGCCGCCTGCTCCAGCGGTGCGACCCGCGCCAGCAGCAGCGCGACGATCAGCGCCATCGCCGCCAGCCCGAGGCAGAACAGCGTCACCCCCGGCCAGCCGCCATGGGTCCAGGCGAAGCCGCCGGCCGATCCCAGCACGCTCGACCCGGCATAATAGAAGAACAGGTACAGCGCCGCACCCAGCCCCCGTGCCGCGCCCGCCCGCCGCCCGACCCAGGCGCTCGCGATCGAATGCGCCCCGAAAAAGCCCACCGTCACCACCGCGATGCCGATCACCACCAGCGCGAGCGGCCGCGCCGCGGCGATCCCCAGCCCCGCGATCAGCAGCATCACCGGCACCCAGAACACGCGCCGCCGCCCGATCCGCCCGGCCAGTCCGCCGAACCATGCCGAACTGGCCGATCCCAGCACGTAGAGCAGGAACACCGCGCCCACTGCGCTCTGGCTGAGGTGATAAGGTGCGGCCAGCAACCGGTAGCCGGCATAGTTGTAGACCGTGACGAATGCGCCCATCAGCAGAAAGCTTTCGGCGAACAGCAGCGGCAGCGCACGGTCCCGGAACAGCGCGCCCGCCTGCACCATCAACGCACCGACACGCCCCTGCGCCGGCACAAACCGCTGCGAGCGCGGCGCCAGCCGCCGGAACGTCTCGCCCATCACCACGCCTGCCAGTCCGACCGCGCCGATCGCCCAGCGCCATCCGCCGATATCGGCGACGAGGCTTGCGATCAGCCGCCCGCCCATGCCGCCCAGCGCGCTGCCCGCGATATACAGCCCCATCGCCGACCCGACCGAAGCGGCGTCCACCTCCTCCGCGACATAGGCCATCGCCACCGCAGGCACCCCGGCCAGCGCCAGCCCGGTTAGGAAACGCAGCACCAGCAGCGCCACCCATCCCGGCGCGAACGCCGCCGCGAGCGTCAGCACCCCGGCCGACAGCATCGCCGCCACCATCAACGGCCGTCGCCCCACCCGGTCGGACACCAGGCCGGCCACCAGGATGCCGATCGCCAGCGGCCCCGTCGCCATCGACACCGCAAGACTCGCCCCCTCCGCACTCACCCCATATTCCGCGGAAAACAGCGGCAGCAGCGGCTGCGCGGCGTACAGCAGTGAAAAGGTGGAGAAACCGGCGAACAGCATCGCCAGCGTCAACCGGCGAAATTCGGGCGTTCCATGGGCAATCGGACCAACAGGCCCGGTCACCTCCCGACCCGCCGATGCGCGGTCCGCAACACGGCAAAATCGCCAAGCACGGGCAGCAAGGACCCTGCCAGCCCGCCGGGCTTCACCGCATCCACCCGCTCACGCGGCCCGCGCCAGGGCCTCTGCGATCAACCGCCGCGAATTTTCCACGCCGTACAGCGCAAAGAAGCTGCCCATGCGCGGCCCCTGCTCGGAACCCAGCAAGGTCTCGTACAGCACCTTGAACCAGTCGCGTAGGCCCTCCTTGCCGTAATGGGCCTTGCCGATCTCATAGACATGGTTCTGCAACACCGCGGCCGGGTCCTCGTCATCGCGCCCCGTGCCGTCGTCCTTGGCGAGAACGTCGTCCAGCTCGCGCAGCGCCTGCGCCTCCGCCGCCGTCGGCGCACGCCGGTTGAGCGTCGGCGCCACGAAGTCGCGGCCATAGGCCACCGCATAGCCGATCAGGCGGTCGAGCGCCGGATGCGTTTCCGGCGACAAGGTCGGGTCATAGCGGTGCAGGAACGCCCACATCGTGTCGCGATCGCCGACGCCGGGCAGGCTGGCAAGATTCAGCAGCAGCCCGAACGTCACCGGCAACGTTTCCTCGGGCACCTTGCCGTCATGGATGTGGTGCACCGGATTGCCCAGCCGCTGCTTGGCGTCCTGCCCGGCATAATTGCCGCGGAACTGCCAATATTCGTCCACCGCGCGCGGGATCACGCCCATGTGGAGCTGCTTGGCCTTTTTCGGCTCGCGATAGGCAAAGAAGGCCAGGCTCTCCTCCGGGCCATAGGTCAGCCACTGGTCGAGGCTCAGGCCATTGCCCTTGGACTTGGAGATCTTTTCGCCATGTTCGTCCAGGAACATCTCGTAGTTGAAGCCCTCGGGCGGGCGTCCGCCCAGCACGCGCGCGATCCTGGACGACTGGGTGACCGAATCGATCAGGTCCTTGCCCGCCATCTCGTAATCGACGCCCAGCGCGACCCAGCGCATCGCCCAATCGACCTTCCATTGCAGCTTGGACAGGCCTCCCAGCGCCGACTGCTCGATCCGCTCGCCATCCGCATCGGTAAAGGCGATGATCCCCGCGTCCGCATCGATCACCTCGACCGGCACCTGCAGCACGACGCCCGTCTTGGGACTGATCGGCAGCACCGGCGAATAGGTCGCCCGCCGCTCGGCGCGCAGCGTCGGCAGCATCACGTCCTGAATGCCCTGGAAATGGCGCAACACCAGACGCAGCGCATCGTCGAACCTGCCCGAACCATAATAGTCGGTGGACGAGGCGAATTCGTAATCGAAGCCGAAGCGATCGAGGAATTCGCGCAACCGCGCATTGTTATGCGCGGCAAAGCTGTCGAACTTCTCGAACGGATCGGGCACCTGGGTCAGCGGCTTGCCGAGATGCTCGGCCAGCATCGCCTGGTTGGGCACATTGTCGGGCACCTTGCGCAGCCCGTCCATGTCGTCCGAAAACGCGATCAACCGCGTCGGCTGGTCGGACAGCGTGTGAAAGGCGTTGCGCACCATGGTGGTGCGCAGCACCTCGTTGAAGGTGCCGATATGCGGCAGGCCCGACGGACCATAGCCGGTTTCGAACAGCACGGGCGCCGGCGTGCCATCCTTGCTCGGCTTGCCGTTCGGATAGCGCTTGAGCAGCTTGCGCGCTTCCTCATACGGCCAGGCCTTGGACTCTAGGGCGACGGAGCGGAGATCGGTATCGGTCATGACGCCCCCGCATCTGGCGCTTTGGCGCGCGGTGCGCAAATGCTATGATGCATTTGATGGACCCGATCGTTCCACTGGATGCCCCCAGACCGGTCAAACTGACCGTGGAGGAGTTTCGTGCGCTGGACCTTGCCGGCGCGCTGGCCCGGCGTCGTCATGCTGAACTGATTGGGGGGACGATCGTCGAGATGAGCCCGCAACAAAGCCGCCATGCACTGGTCAATACCCGGCTGGCCTTCGCGTTCGATCAGGCCATCCGCCACCGTCATCTCGATCTGGCAACGATGATCGGACCAACGGTGGCCCTGCCGCCGCACGATGCCCCCGAGCCCGATATCGTGATTGCCCATCTGCCAGTCCGCGACGGGTATCTCGCCCATGCCGATGTCGCGTTGCTGGCGGAGGTGTCTGACACGACACTGCGCCACGACCTGTCTACCAAACGCGACCTTTACGCCGCTGCAAGCATCCCGGAATTGTGGGTGATCGACGTGCGATCCGCCATCGTGCACCAGTTCTGGGCGCCGCAGGATGGCGTATTCACGCAAGCCCGTTCCTGCCCTCTTTCCGGCCCCCTCGACAGCGCGACGCTGACCCTCACCATCGACGGCACCGGGGTCGTCTGACCGGTTCTTCCCGTGTTGCCAATCCGTTCCGTCGCGCCGATATCGGACGCGATGTCCTTTCCCCATCCCGCTCTCCACGCCAGCCATAGCGGCATCTGGATCGCCACGGTGGAGGGGACGCGTGCGGTGTCGCGCGGCGAGGCGATCGGCATCGCGTCGGAAACGCCGGTGATCCTGCTCAACGCCGCGCTGACGGGTCAGCGGCTGGGCTATGCCGACCTGTCGGGGCTCGACCTGCTCGAACTCTATGCCTTTCTCTACCCGGCGCGGTTCGCGGTGCCGACGCCCAAGGGGCTGGCGCGCGCCATCGATCTCCCCGTGCCGATACAGGAGGATGCGGTCGCCGCGTTCCTGCGCGATGCGGCCGCGACGCTGCTCGCCGTGCCGGATGGCGACTGGCCCGAGCGGGAGGGCGCCTGGACCGCGGCGCAAAGCCTGACCCGCCTGCGCTGGCCCTGGGCACCGCTGATCGCGCCGCGCCTGGCCAAGCCGCGGGTCAACGAACGCTGGCTGTTCAGCAAGCTGCCGGAATGGGAGGAACAGCCCCCCCGCCCCGCCCCCCGCACCGTGCCCATGGAACCGTCGGAGGCAGAGGCGCGACTGGCGACGCTGACCGGCGACGGTGCGGAGGAACGCCCCGGCCAGCGCGCCTATGCCGCCGCCGCCAGCGCCGCCTTTGCCCCGCGCATCGTGCGTGAGGCACCGAATATGGTATTGGCGGAGGCGGGCACCGGGATCGGCAAGACGCTCGGGTATCTCGCACCCGCCAGCCTGTGGGCGGAACGTGCCGGTGGTCCGGTCTGGATCTCCACCTTTACCAAGGCGCTGCAACGCCAGTTGAGCGTGGAGACACAGCGCCTGTTCCCCGACGCCGCGATCCGCCGCGAACGCGTGGTGACGCGTAAAGGTCGCGAGAACTATCTGTGCCTGCTCAACCTGGAGGATGCGCTGCAGGGCGGCTTTGCCGGCCGTGCCGCCATTCTGGCGCAACTGGTGGCGCGCTGGGCGGCCTATAGCGCGGACGGCGACATGGTCGGCGGCGACCTGCCCGGCTGGTTGCCGACGCTGTTCCGCCGCAATGGCCCCGCCGCGCTGACCGACCGGCGCGGCGAGTGCGTCTATGCCGGCTGCCCGCATTATCGCAAATGCTTCATCGAGCATGCCGCGCGTGCCTCCGCCCAGGCCGATATCGTCATCGCCAACCATGCGCTGGTCATGGTCAACGCCGCGCGCGGCCGCGAACTTGCCACCCGCCCGACCCGCTACGTCTTCGACGAGGGGCATCACCTGTTCGATGCCGCCGATTCGATGTTCGCCACCGCGCTCACCGGTGCCGAGACGATCGAGCTGCGTCGCTGGGTGCTGGGGCCGGAGGCAGGCAGCCGCGGTCGTCGCCGCGGCCTGGCCGCGCGCCTGTCCGATGTCGCCAGCTATGACGAGGGCGGCAACCGCGCCATCGCCGACGCCGTCACCGCCGCGCAGGGACTCGCCTCGGAGGGCTGGCTCGGCCGCGTGGCGGAGGGGCAACCCTTCGGACCCGTCGAAACGCTGCTCGCCGCGGTGCGCGGGCTGACCTTTGCGCGCGCCGAGCAGCCGGGCGATGCCGGCTACGGCCTGGAAACCGAGCTTGCCGAGCCCAGCCCCGAGTTGATCGAGGCTGCGGCCCCCGCCGCCCACGCGCTCGACGCGCTGCTCCGCCCGCTGGTCGCGCTCGGCCGCCGGTTGGAGGCGGTGTTGACCGAGGCGCCCGACTGGCTCGACGGACCGGCGCGTGCGCGGGTCGAGGGGGCGATCGCCTCGCTCGCCTGGCGCGCGGAGACGGTGGCGGCATGGCTGTCGCTGCTCGCGCGCATCGGTGGCCCCGCCGATCCCGATTTCGTCGACTGGCTGGCGGTCGACCGGGTGGAGGGGCGCGAATATGACATCGGCCTGCACCGCCACTGGCTCGACCCCACCCGCCCCTTTGCCGAAATCGTGCTGAAGCCGGCGCATGGTGCGCTCGTCACCTCCGCGACGCTCACCGGCGGCGGCGACTGGAGCGTGGCGGAGGCCCGTACCGGCGCCCCGCATCTTGCCCGTGGCCCCGCCCATTTCACCGCCGCCAGCCCGTTCGACTATCCCGACCGGTCCGAGGTGCTGATCGTCACCGATGTGAAGCGCGGCGACATTCCCGCCCTCGCCAACGCCTATGCCCGGCTCATCATGGCGGCACGCGGCGGCACGCTGGGGCTGTTCACCGCGATCCGCCGGTTGCGCGGCGTGCATGGCCGGATCGCCGACCGGCTGGCGCGCGAGGGCCTTGCCCTCCATGCCCAGCATGTCGATCCGATCGACACCGGCACGCTGGTCGACATCTTTCGCGACGATCCGGCCGCCTCGCTGCTCGGCACCGATGCGCTGCGCGACGGCGTCGACGTTCCCGGCGAATCGCTGCGGCTGGTGGTGATGGAGGGGGTACCCTGGCCCAAGCCCACCGTGCTGCATGCCGCGCGCAAGTTGGCCGGCGGCGGCAGCGCCTATGACGATCGCATCGTCCGCGCGCGTCTGGCGCAGGCGTTCGGGCGGCTGATCCGCCGGGCCGACGATCGCGGTGCCTTTGTGCTGCTCTCCGCCGCCATGCCCTCGCGCCTGCTCGATGCCTTTCCGCCCGGCGTCGCCATCCGCCGCGTCACGCTCGATGAAGCGGTGGCCTGCGTCACGGCGCGGCTTTCCTCCGACGCGCCGATCGGGCATGGAGCGCACGAACCCGCCTGAACCACGGAGACAACGCGCCCGATGAAGACGCTGACGCTGCTCCGCCATGCCAAATCCGGCTGGGACGATGCCGTGGCCCGCGATTTCGATCGGCCACTGAATACCAAGGGGCGCCGTGCCGCGGGGATGATCGGCCGGCACCTGCGCCAATCGGCACTCGAATTCGACCGGGTCTATGCCTCGCCCGCGGTGCGCGTCATAGAAACGCTGGACGAGGTGTGGGACGGCTATGGTCGCCGGCGCGAGCCGGTGTGGGACCAGCGCATGTATCTCGCCTCCGCCGCGACGCTGCTCGACGGCATCGTCCGGCTACCCGATGCCGCGGCGCGCGTGCTGCTCGTCGGGCATAATCCGGGGCTGGAGGATCTGGTTCTCAAGCTCGCCCGCGCCAGCGCCTTTCGCGACGCGGTGGCGGAGAAATACCCCACCGCCAGCGTCGCCGAACTGACCTTCGACGTGGACCATTGGTCGCAGGTCATCCCCGGCGGCGCGGTGCTGACCCGTTTCGTCCGCCCCCGCGATCTCGATCCCACCCTCGGCCCGGACACGCCGTAGCCATCAGCGCCCCGCCAGCTTGTCCTTCAATCCGGCGAATGCGTTCATCGGCTGGACCTCGTCCTCGCTGATCACCCCCGCCTCGCGCAGGGCCCGTGCCGCGTTCGGGCTGCGCGGAAACGGGTCCAGCGCCAGCGCCATCGTCTCGGCCGCCGCTTCGCCAAGGTCGATCGCGCCGCCCTCGATCACAACGACGTCCATCGCATCGGCGGACAGCTCCACCTCTTCCTCGCCGTCCAGCGCCTCGACGAAGCGCAACGCCACCTCTTCGTCCACCACCGCGGGCACCGGCTCGTCGGTCACGCCGCACGCCTGCACCACATCGCCGCGCACGCGCCCCGTCACCAGCACGCCCGCCGCATCGCGCCGCACCACCAGATCGGCCGCCAGCCTTTCTACCGCCTTCAGCTCGAACCGCCGGGCCAGCGCTATACGCTCGCCCTCATCCGCTTCGATATGCACGGGTTTGTCGCGCTCGCCGATCGCATCCAGGCGTTCGGGGCGGCTCCATTCGGGGGTCAAGGCAGGTCTCCATCGATCAGGCGCGCGACCGATACGCCGGCCAGTGTCTCGCGCAAGTCCATCAGATGGGTGCTGACATGCGCCACCGCCAGCGGGTCCGGTGCCTCGCCGCGATACAGGTTGCGCACCAGGGCAGGCCCCAGATCGCCGCCGGCGATGCCGTCGCGATAGGCACCCAGCCGTCCGCCCAGCATCGCCATCATCCGCCCGATATGCTTGCCCACCACGATGTCGCCGATGCCGATCTCGCGCAACTGGCCATCCATGTCGTCGACGAACCGCTCGGTCACCTGTGCCGCCGGCGCCGCGCCGGCGGGTTCGGTTTCCAGTCGCAGCAACACCATCGCCAGCACCGCCGCGATCATGTCGAAACGGCCGTCCACCGTGTCGGGCACCGCGCCCTCCACATACCAGTGCGGCTCCCGCCCCCGCGCCACCACCGCATTATACAGCGCCAGCGCCGGTTGCGGCTTCGGCCCGAACAGCCCTCCGGGCCCCTGCCCGAACAGCTTGTGCATCAGACCCATCCTCGCCCCCTTGCCGCTACCATGGACGATGCTTGTGCCCGCCCCCATCCTCGCCTATCGGATCGATCGACGGCCGATGCAATCGGCCGGGCTGTTTCCAAGGGCTCAACGGCCGCGTTTTCCGGCCCGGAGATGATGATGAGCGTTTCTTCCCCCCGGCTGGTCGCCCTGGGTATCGGGCTCGCGCTGGCGAGTGCGGCCTGCACGCCGCTGCGCTCGCATCAGGGTTATGTGGTCGATACCGATCTGGTCAATTCGGTCCAGCCGGGCGTCGACAATCGCCAGTCGGTGCTCCAGACGCTGGGCCAGCCGACGATCACCAGCCAGTTCGAAGGGGGCGACTGGTATTATGTCGCCCGCGACAGCCGCAACCTCGGCTTCACCAAGCCCAAGGCGCAGGCGCAGATCACCTTGCAGATCAGCTTCGACCAGGCGGGCAACGTCACCACGATCCGCCGCGGCGGGATCGAGCAGGTCGCGTCCATCACGCCGGATGGCAAGACGACGCCGACCCTGGGTCGCAAGCGCGGCTTCTTCCAGGATCTGTTCGGCAATATCGGCTCGGTCGGCGCACCCGGCGCAGGCGCCGGCGCACCGGGGACCGGCGGCGGCCGCGGGCGCCCCTAAACCCTACACATCCATTGCCGACACGGTTTGGCCGCGCCACCAACTACGCGGGGGCGCGGCCGTGCCGCGCTTGGAAACGGCACTGATCCCGAAAGGGGATGGGATCGTGCGGCTAACGCGCCAAAACGCGAATGGGTTCGCGGAGGGCGGACCTCCACGAACCCATTCGATCGACCATTTGGGTGTAGCGTTCGACGCTTACTGATTCATCGAGTCGAAGAAATCCTCGTTGGTCTTCGAATTCTTCATCTTGTCGAGCAGGAACTCCATCGCATCGATGGTGCCCATCTGCATCAGGATGCGGCGCAGGACCCACATCTTGGACAGCTTGTCCTTCTGGACCAGCAGTTCCTCCTTGCGGGTGCCCGACTTGCCCACGTCCAGCGCCGGGAAGATGCGCTTGTCCGCCACCTTGCGGTCCAGCACGATTTCCGAGTTGCCGGTGCCCTTGAACTCTTCGAAGATCACCTCGTCCATGCGGCTGCCCGTGTCGATCAGCGCGGTGGCGATGATGGAAAGCGAGCCGCCCTCCTCGATGTTGCGGGCCGCGCCGAAGAAGCGCTTGGGCCGCTGGAGCGCATTGGCGTCGACACCGCCGGTCAGCACCTTGCCCGACGAGGGCACCACGGTGTTGTAGGCACGGCCCAGACGCGTGATCGAGTCGAGCAGGATCACCACATCCTTCTTGTGCTCGACGAGGCGCTTGGCCTTTTCGATCACCATCTCGGCGACCTGCACGTGGCGCTGCGCCGGTTCGTCGAAGGTGGAGGACACGACCTCACCCTTCACCGAACGCTGCATGTCGGTCACTTCCTCGGGCCGCTCGTCGATCAGCAGCACGATCAGGAAGACTTCCGGGTGATTGTCCGAGATCGCCCGCGCGATGTTCTGGAGCATCACCGTCTTGCCGACGCGCGGCGGCGCCACGATCAGCGTGCGCTGCCCCTTGCCCTGCGGGCTGACGATATCGATGACCCGCGCCGACTTGTCCTTCTGGGTCGGATCGGCCGGGTCGAGGATCAGCTTCTGCTCGGGATAGAGCGGCGTCAGATTGTCGAAGTTGACGCGGTGGCGCACCGCTTCCGGGTCGTCGAAGTTGACGGAGGTCAGCTTCACCAGCGCGAAATAGCGCTCGCCGTCCTTGGGCGCGCGAATCTCGCCTTCCACCGTGTCGCCGGTGCGCAGGCCGTGCTTGCGGACCTGGTTGGGCGAGACATAGATGTCGTCGGGCCCGGCGAGATAATTGGCCTCGGGGCTGCGCAGGAAGCCGAAACCGTCGGGCAGCACCTCGATCGTGCCCAGCCCCATGATCTGGTCGCCCTTCTCCGCCTGTTCCTTCAGGATGGCGAACAGAAGGTCCTGCTTGCGCAGCGTCGACGCGCTCTCGACACCAAGCTCCTCGGCCAGTTGCACGAGGTCGGCAGGAGTCTTCTTCTTCAGGTCTTTGAGATGCATGGGGTCGTCCGGATGGTCGGAGGGCGTCGGTCGGCGAGGATCGCAGCGAAACGAGGCGGGATAAGGCAGAGCCATCGCGACAGGACGCCGCAAGGCTTGGGGACGGAGTTAGGTTTGGCGCGTCCCCAAGTCAAGCACGCATCAGAAGGGCTTCACGATCACCAGCACGACGATCAGCGTCACGGCGAGGGCCGGCACCTCGTTCAGCATCCGCAACTGCCGCCCCTGCAGCGTCGGCCGCCCCGCGGCCAGCTTTCTGGCATAGGCGACCGTCCAGCCGTGATAGCCGGTGAGCAGCAGCACGAAGACCAGCTTCAGGTGCAGCCAGCCCAGCCCGGGCACACCGGAAAACAGCCCGAGATGCGCCGCGAGCAACAGGCCCAGCACCCAGACGACCAGCATCGCCGGGGTCAGGATGATCGACCGGATCTTGCCCTCGCGCTCGGTCCACAGCGCGGCTTCCTCGGTGCGCCCCGCCGCCAGTGCCTCCTGATGATAGACCAAGTATCGCGGCAGCATGAACAGCCCCGCCATCCAGAAGATCACGAAGATCAGGTGCGCCGCTTTCACCCAGTCATAGGCGGCACCGAGCAGGCCGGTCATCGGGAACTCCGGATATGGTGGATAAGGTGTTCGACATGCGCGATCGGCGTATGCGGCAGGATGCCGTGGCCCAGGTTGAAGATGTGCGGCCGCCCCGAGAGTGCGGCAATGATACGGTCGACCGCCGCGTCCAGTTCCCGGCCGCCGGCGATCAGCGCCAGCGGATCGAGATTGCCCTGGACCGGCATCCCCTCCGGCAGTGCATCGTTCGCCCAGGCGGGATCGACCGTCTCGTCCAGCCCCACCGCATCGACGCCGGTCTCGCGCGCATAGGCGGGCAGCTTGGCGCCGGCGCCCTTGGGAAAGCCGATGATCGGCACGCCGGGGCAGCGCGCGCGCAAGGCCGAGACGATCGCCGCATTGGGCGCGATCACCCAGCGTTCGAACTGCGCCGGGCTCAGCGATCCCGCCCAGCTGTCGAACAGTTGCACCGCCTCCACCCCGTTCGCGATCTGCTGCGCCAGATACTCCACCGTCATCGCCACGATCGCATCGACGATCGCCTGGAACGCCTGCGGATCGGAGTAGGCGAAGGCGCGCGTCTCGCCCTGGTCCTTCGATCCGCGGCCGGCGACCATATAGGTGGCAACCGTCCAGGGAGAGCCGGCAAAGCCCAGAAAGCTGGTCTGTGGCGGCAATTGCGCCGCGACGCGGGCGACGGTCGCATAGACCGGGTCGAGGCGCTCCGGCACGCCCGCCAGCGCCTCCAGCCGGGCATCGACCAGCGCCGGGCTCAGCCGCGGCCCTTCTCCGGGTCCGAAGGTCAGGTCCTGGCCCAGTGCCCAGGGCACCATCAATATGTCGGAAAACAGGATGGCGCCGTCGAAGCCGAAACGCCGGATCGGCTGCATCGTCACTTCGGCCGCCGCCTCTGGGTCGGTCGCCAGGGCGAGGAAGCCGCCCTTGTCGGCCCGCAGCGCGCGATATTCGGGCAGATACCGGCCCGCCTGCCGCATCAGCCACAGGGGCGGCACGGCTGCGACTTTACCTTTCAATACGGAAAGCAAGGGCTTGACAGCATTTCCGTGAACGTCGGTGCCGATCGGGGCGAGGGTCAGGACGACCTCCTTCTTTCTATAAAGAAGATTCTGAAAAGGGATGTTGAGGTAGTTGGCGCGTGAGAATCCGGGATTATGCGTCCCTCCCCAAAATGCCAACAGCTTGACTCGCTGTGCCCGCATGAATCCGCGGGATTCGGAGTCAGGATTCCCATGACTCACAGGCTGTGGATAGAATCCTTCACTGTGGAAACCGGTGTGGATGAATCGACTCTTATCCCCAGCCACGCGCCGGCTTGGCGGTTAATCCCCAGTGCGCTAGCGCTTGCGCCCATGTTATCCACAGAGTCTCCCACGACGGCATGAGCACGCGACTCCATCTGCACCTGCTGTCCGATTCCACCGGCGAGACGCTGGAGAACATCGCGAAGGCGGCGCTTGCCCAATATGACGATGTCGAAACCGTTCGGCATTTCTGGCCGATGGTGCGCACGGAGACGCATCTGGAGCGTATCCTGCAGGAGATCGCGCAGAATCCCGGGCTGGTGATCTACACGCTGGTCAACCCGTCGACCCGCCGCATCCTCGAAAGCCGCTGCCATGCGCTGGGGCTTCCTGCGGTGGCGCCGCTCGATCCGGTCAATGCGGCGCTGTCCGGCCTGCTCGGCGTACAGGCCAAGATGCGCCCCGGCCGCCAGCACGTCCTCGACGCCGCCTATTTCGCCCGCGTCGACGCGATCCAGTTCACCATCGCGCATGACGACGGCATCGCCTGGGAGGAATGGGAGGAGGCCGACATCGTCCTCGCCGGGGTCAGTCGCTCGTCCAAGACGCCGACTTCCATCTATCTGGCCAATCGCGGCTACAAGACCGCGAACATCCCCGTGGTGGTCGAAAGCCCGCCGCCGGCGGCGCTCTTCTCGCTGCGCCACCCGCTCGTCGTCGGCCTGACCACCAGTGCCGACCGGCTGATCGCGATCCGCCGCAACCGCCTGTTGTCGCTCAATCAGGCGCCCGACACTGATTATGTCGAGCAGGAAGCGGTCAACCGCGAGATCGCGTTCGCCAGGCGCATGTTCGCCGACAATGGCTGGCCGGTGATCGACGTCACCCGCCGCTCGATCGAGGAAACCGCCGCGGCGATCATCTCGCTCGTCAACCAGCGCCGCCCCGCCCCGGAGATACCGGCATGATCATCCTCGCCTCGCAAAGCGCCTCGCGCCGCGCCATGCTGGAGGCCGCCGGCATCGCGTTCGAGGCACTGCCCGCCCGCGTCGACGAGGATGCGGCCAAGGCGGCGCTTGCCGGCCTCTCCCCGCGCGACCTGGCCGACGCACTCGCCGAGTTGAAGGCCATCAAGGTGTCGCAGCGCGCCGGCCCCGTCCTCACCCTCGGCTCGGACTCGGTGGTCGCGCTTCACGACGGCACCCTGCTTGACAAGCCGACCAGTCGCGAGGAAGCGGCCGAGCATCTCGCCCGCATGTCCGGCCAGGTCCATGAATTGTGGAGCGCCGCGGTCATTGCCGAACACGGCGCCCCCGTCTGGCGACATGTCGAGCGCGCACGCATGCATGTCCGCCCGCTCTCGCCCGCATTCATCGAGGCGTATCTGGATCGGGAATGGCCCGCGATCGGCGGCTGCGTCGGCTGCTACCGGATCGAGGGGCCGGGCGTGCAGCTCTTCTCCCGGATCGAGGGCAGCCACTTCACCATCCTCGGCCTGCCGCTCCTCGCCGTGGTCGGCTATCTACGCACCCGCGGCATGCTCCCCGCCTGAGATTTCCATGCGCAGCGGCGCGTAGAAAGACACAGCCGCGAAGCGGCAGCTATCCCCTTCGTTTGCGAGAAACGACCGCGATATCCCCGCACAAACTCTCCGCGCCTCCGCGTCTCCGCGCGAATCAATCTTCTTTTCTCTTCGCGTCTTCGCGTCTTCGCGTGAACCAACTTTCGTTCGGAGAGGCCGAAACCCGGCTTTGATTCACGCGAAGACGCGAAGCCGCGAAGAAGGGTTTTCACGCAGATACGCGGAGATGGGATGGCGCGCGTGCTCCCTGCACTTTTCGATGCCGCTGCGCGGCAGGGCGTCGTCCTCTGCGCGAACCGAACGCTTCTTCCCGGCAGCGAAGGATCGTAAGACAGGCCATGACCAAGCCCTATGCCGAAGTGATCGGCGACCCGATCGCCCATTCCAAATCGCCGCTGATCCACGGCTTCTGGCTGGATGCGCTCGGTATCGATGCCGAGTACCGCGCGACGCATGTCACGCCTGACGCGCTGCCCACCTATATCGAGAGCCGCCGGAACGACCCGGCATGGCGTGGTTGCAACGTCACCGTGCCGCACAAGGTGGCCGCACTCGATCTGGTCGAGGACCCGGGCGATGTCCGGGGCTCGATCGGCGCGGTCAACACGATCGTCCGGGCGGAGAATGGCGCGCTCACCGGCACCAACACCGACGCTGCCGGCTTCTATGCACCGATCGCCGACCTCGATCTGACGGGCAAGCCCGTCACCGTGATCGGGGCAGGGGGCGCCGCGCGCGCGATCCTGTTCGCACTGGCCCGGATGGATGTCGGCCCGGTCACGCTGATGAACCGCAACGTGTTGAAGGGAGCGGCTTTGCTCTCCTCCTTCGGTTTGAAGGGACAGGCGCTGCCACTGCAACCCGCAGCACCGCCCTCGGCCCTGGTGGTCAACGCAACCAGCCTCGGCATGACCGGCCAGCCGCCGCTGGCGCTCGACCTCATGGCACTGCCCGACGACGCGGTGGTGTACGACATCGTCTATGCGCCGCTCGAAACCGATCTGCTCGCCGCGGCGCGCGCGCGAAATCTCGACACGGTTGACGGGCTGGAGATGCTGGTCGGCCAGGCGGCGGTCGCGTTCGAGCTGTTCTTCGGCGCCGCACCGCCGCGCGACCGGGACGACGAGCTGCGCGACCGGCTGACGGCATGATCCTGCTCGGCCTGACCGGCTCGATCGGCATGGGCAAGTCGACGGTGGCGACGATGTTTGCAGAGGAAGGCGTGCCGGTATTCGACGCCGATGCCGCCGTTCATCATCTGCAAGGCCCTGGCGGCCGCGTCGTTGCCGCGATCGAGGCGGCGTTTCCCGGCACCACCGGGGCAGGGGGGGTGGACCGCCCGGCCTTGTCTGCCGCGGTGCTGGGCGACCGCCACGCGATTCGCCGGCTGGAGGCGATCGTCCACCCCGCCGTCGCCGAGGAACGCGCCGCCTTCATCGCCGCCCATGAAGATGCGCCGATCGTCCTGCTCGACGTGCCGCTGCTGTTCGAAACCGGCGGAGACCGTGCCGTCGATGCCGTCGTCGTCGTCTCCGCAGCGCCGGACGTTCAACGCGCCCGCGTGCTGGCGCGTCCCGGCATGACCCCGGTCAAGCTGGACGCGATCCTGGCCCGCCAGATGCCCGATGCCGAGAAGCGGGCGCGGGCCGATCATGTTATCGCAACCGATGTGCCGCTCGCCGAAACCCGCGCCGCGGTGCAGCAGGTGATCGCTTGCGTACGCAGCAGCGAAGGCCGATAGTCTGTTCATGCGCGAGATCGTGTTCGATACCGAGACTACCGGCTTCAAATTTTCCGAAGGGGACCGGCTGGTCGAGATCGGCTGTGTCGAAATGGTCAACCGGGTCGAAACCGGCCGTACCTTTCACGCCTATTTCAATCCCGAACGCCCCATGCCGCCCGAGGCACAGGCGATTCATGGCCTGTCCGACGCGTTCCTGAGGGACAAGCCGGTGTTCGCCGCCGGCGTGGCCGATCTGCTCGACTTTATCGGCGATGCGCCGCTGATCGCGCACAACGCGACCTTCGACTTCGGCTTCATCAACGGCGAGTTGCAGGCATGCGGCTTCCCGCCGGTGTGCATGCGCACCCGCATGGTCGATACGCTTGCCATCGCGCGCCAGCGGCATCCCGGCGCCAAGCATACCCTGGACGCGCTCTGCTCGCGCTTCGGCATCGATCGCTCGCACCGCGTGCTGCACGGCGCGCTGCTCGACGCCCAACTGCTCGCCCAGGTCTATGTCGAGTTGATGGGTGGTCGCCAGATCGGTCTGGGCCTTGGGGTCGAGACGGTGGAGGCGGCCGCCACGCCCGTCGCGGTGCGCACCGCGGCAAAGGTGCGCCCGCCGCGCGTTTTTACCGTGCCGGAGGGAGAACTTGCCGCCCACACGGCGTTTCTTGCGAAGATCACTGATCCGATCTGGGGGGCCGGGGCGTCCGGATGACGCCGAACTGAAGGGACAGGCCAAAAGGACCGTCCGACTTATTTATTGGAGAAGACGATGGATATCCGGATTTCTGGTCATCAGGTCGAAACGGGCGATGCCCTTGGGACCCATGTCACCGACCGTCTTCAGGGTATCGCCGAGAAGCATTTCGCCCGCACCATCTCGTCCGAGGTGACCTTCGGCAAGGGGCCGCACAACGGCTTCAAATGCGACATCGTGATGCACGTCACCCGCGGGCTGGTGCTGAAAGGGCGCCATGACGCGCAGGATGCCCATCTCGCGTTCGACGGCGCGGCGACCCGCATCGAAAAGCAGCTTCGCCGCTATGCCCGCCGCCTGAAGGATCGCAACGCCAGCGAGGCGATCGAGATCGCCGAATCGATCGGCTACGACGCCGGCTATACGCTGTTCGCCGAGACGATCGATGACGATCAGGAAGCGGGCGATGCACCCCTGATCGTCGCCGAAACCCGCGTCGACATTCCCGATGCATCGGTCTCGGATGCGGTCATGATGCTCGATCTGCGCGATACCGCGGCGCTTTTGTTCAAGAATTCGGGCACCGGCGCCTACAACATGGTCTATCGCCGTGGGGACGGCACGATCGGGTGGGTGGAGCCAAGCCGCGCGGCTTGATCTATCGCAAGCCCCCGCCGGTCGCTATGGCGCGTCTCGCGCGGGGGCGCGCACCCGAGAAGTGACCATGACCGATTTCAGCGATATGCTGCGCCATGATGCCGTTCTGACCGGCGTCACGGCCGCCAACAAGAAAAGTCTTTTCCAGCAACTGGCATCCGTCGCCGCCCTTCAGACAGGGCTCGATCCGCGCGTCGTCGCCGAAAAGCTGGCGGAGCGCGAGAAGCTGGGATCGACCGGGTTCGGCGGCGGCGTCGCCATTCCGCATGGCAAGCTGGAAGGATTGCCGCAGATCGTCGCGGTGTTCGCACGTCTGGCGCAACCGATCGAGTTTCAGGCGGTGGACGATGTCCCCGTCGACCTCATCTTTGCGCTGTTCTCGCCGGTGGGGGCGGGATCGGACCATCTGAAGGCTCTGGCCCGCGTGTCGCGGCGCATGCGCGACCGCGCGTTCCTTGCCAAGCTGCGCGGTGCCGGCTCGCCCGATGCGCTCTGGGCGCTCCTGACGCAGGACGAGGCGCGTGACGCCGCCTGAGGGCGAAGCGGCGCATTTCCGCGCGCTGGAATCGCTTTACGCCCATGCCCCGATCAACCGGCTGTTCGAATCGACGCTGGAGGTGCCCGGCCCCGGCCTCGCCCGCATCCGCTTCCTGGTGGACGAACGGCATTATCACGCCGCGGGTGCGGCGCATGGCACCAGCTACTTCAAGATGCTGGACGATGCCGCCTTCTATGCCGCCAACAGCCTGGTCACCGATCGTTTCCTGCTGACCACGCAGTTCAACCTGCTGCTCACCCGCCCGCTCAAGGCCGGGCCGGTCACGGCGGAGGGGCGCTGGATCAGTGGCCAGCGCCGCGTCTTCGTGGCCGACGCCCGGCTGATCGATGCCAGCGGTGAAGAGGTGGCCCGCGGCACCGGCACCTTCATGCGCTCGCAGATCGCCCTGGCGGCCTTGCCGGGCTATCGCACGGCATGACCGCGCGGCTTCCTACCCGTCTGCTGGTCGATGCGCTGCTCCGCCGGACCAATGACGGCGGGGGCATGGGCATGGTGCTGGCGCGCGGCGATCACGACGCCGGCGGATTGCTGGTGATTGCGGTCGATCGCGGCGGGGAGGAGCGTTTTCTGGAGCGTCGGCTCGATTTCGACGGTCGCGCCACGTTGGTCGACGTAACGCCTGCAAACGATAGCAGAAATTACGCGCAGCGCCGCCGTGCGCAGGATCCGGACCTTTGGATCGTCGAACTGAACGTCCCGGAGCCGGAACGATTCATCGCTGAAACGCTCGGGCAAGGTTGACGGAACGGACCGTTCCGGCCACGAGGCGTCATCGCAAACACGCGTTGTGCTGCATTCGGGTGCGATCCGGATCGGTTACGCAGTCGGGGGGAAGCCCGGACGAGCGCCTTGGCCGCTCGGGTCCGTGATCCAACCGCATGTCCGTTTTGGTGAATGACTGTTTTCAAGCGGGTCGCGGCGTTCGCGACCATGACTCTCGCTGTCGCCGGTCTGCTCGGCACCAGCACACCCGGTCAGGCCCGACCCACCCATGCCAATGGGATCGCGGCGACCGGTATCGGGATGCTCACTCCCGCTTCCTTTTCCATCAACGTCTCGGATTTGATTCCGGTTCCGCAGACCGCCACGGCGGTGCAGGCCGCGACTCCCGATCTCTCGGATGCCGAGGCGGACGATTACGACACGCTGGCCGAAGCCGTCGCCGCCCAGACCGCGAGCGACGATGATGAGGCGCTTCGCTGCCTCGCCGGCGCCATCTACTTCGAATCCAAGGGCGAACCGCTGTCCGGCCAGCTTGCCGTGGCGCAGGTCGTCCTTAATCGCGCCCGCTCGGGCCAGTTCCCCTCCGAACTGTGCGACGTCATCAAGCAGCGGGGCCAGTTCGGCTTCGTGCGCGGCGGGGAAATTCCCGACATCAACGAAAGCCGCACCGCCTATCGCACCGCCGTCGCCGTCGCCAAGGTCGCGCTGGCAGAGGCCTGGGACAGCGAAGTCGGCAAGGCGCTGTATTTCAACACCCCCGATCGCCGCCCGGCCGCGCGCCTGACGCGCATCGCCTCGATCGGCAACCACATCTTCTATCGCTGATCGGCTGGTGACGATCCCGGCGGCATGCACGCCGGGTATTTGCCATGTTCCGTGAATGTTCTATGGCGGGTGGCATGTTGGACGTGCCGCCCGCCAGTTGCATCGAGGATCCCGCTTCGCCGTTCTGCGCTGCCGATGTCGCGCGCGGCGTGACCCGGATGCTGCTCCGCCACGATCTCACCACGATCGGAGAAGTGCCGCTGGAGGGCGGGCGCCGTGCCGACCTGATGGCGATCGATGCCAAGGGGCGGATCGTCATCGTCGAGATCAAGGTGTCGCGCGCCGATCTGCTCGGCGACGGCAAGTGGCCGGATTATCTCGATCATTGCGACCGCTTCTTCTGGGCGATGCCGGCCGGGTTCGACCTGTCGCCGCTCGACGGTCCCGCCTTCCTGCCGGAGCGTACCGGCATCATCGTTGCCGACCGCTACGACGCCGCCATCGTCCGCGAGGCGCATACCCATCCGCTGGCCGCCCATGTCCGCAAGCGCTGCACGCTCGCCTATGCCCGCCGCGCCGCCCGCCGCCTGACCGCGCTGATCGATCCCGACGCGGCAGGCTGAGGGGGCAGGGGGCGCCTAGCGCGTCTCTCCACAGACCACCGCGCCCCCGCCAGGCGCCTCCACCCGGCATTTCGGCCGCCCGGCGACCGTCACCGTGCCCAGCCCCATATTGGCGATCGCCGCGGTGTAGCGCGCCCGCGCCCGCGTCTCGCCCGCCCCGTCCAGCCGTATCGTCAGATCGCCGGCGTCCAGCGCCCCGGCATCGATCGTGCCCGTCCCGCTGGTGGTCAGCCTGGCCCGTTCGGCCCGCCCGCCGATGGTGATCGCACCGGGCCCGATCAGCGTCGCGCTCAGTTGCGGGGTCTCGGCCCGTTCCACCGCGATCGATCCCGCACCCGCCACCGACAGGTCCACCCGGTCGCCCTTGGTCGCGGTCACCGTCACCACGCTGCCCGCCATGGCACTCACCGCGCTCACCGCCAGCGCCGACACCGTGACCGTCACCGGCGTCGCCCGCCGCGGACCCCAGCCGGCACCCAGCGTCTCGCGCGCCTTGCGCACCAGCAGCGTGCGCCCGTCGACCCGCACCTCCACGCCCTCCAGCGCATCCGCCGCCCCCGACACCACCGCGCGCGGCGAACGCCCGGTCACGACCTGCACCTTGTACGCCCCCTCGACCCGGATACGATCGAAACTGCCGAGCGGAATCTGGCGATCGGCCGCACCCGCCCAGCCGGGCAGGGCGAGGAGCAACGGGAGCAGCAGGGTACGGGCTATCGTCATACCTGCGATCCTCCCCCGACCGGCGCCGGGGGGCAAGCGATCATCCTCCGCAGCGTGCGCGTCCGGACCCCATGCGCGACGTCGTGCACCGGGCGTCGGGGCCCAGATCGGCGTCGCCCGATCCCATGATCGACACGGTGGCGGGTCCCTCGACCCGTGTGGTGACGCTGCCCGATCCGGCGATCGACACCTCCGCCGATCTTGCCCGCAGCGCCGGTGCGGCAACGCTGCCCGACCCTGCGATGCTGGCGCGCAGTGCACCCGCCGTTCCCGCGGCCTGCACGCTGCCCGACCCGGCGATGTTCAGGTCGGCCCGCTCGACCCGCAGCGCCGCGACGGTCAGCGACCCCGACCCGGCAAGACTGGCGTCGAAGTTCGGCCCCTCGACCCGGTCGATCGTCATCGAACCCGATCCCGATACGCCGGCGTCGCTGATCCGCGGCATCGTCACGAACACCTTCACGCGTCCGCGCGAGGACCAGTTGCCGCCACGTTTCTCGCGTCCGACGCGCAGCGTATCGCCGCTGCGTTCGATGCGCAGCATGTCCAGCTCGCTGGCGGGACCCTCCGCACGGATCGAAAAGCCGCGGCCGACCTGTACCGCCACCGAATCGGCACCCCGGACATCGATGCCGGTAAAGCCGGTCACCGGATAGCTGCGGCTGGTGCCGCCCTCCGCCGCCCGCTCGGACGAGCAGGCCATGGCCGGGATGGCGAGCAGGATGAGGGTAGCGGGAACGAAGCGGCGCATGGCGATCCTCCTGTGTATTGCCTACACAATACACGCCGCCTGTTTCCTCGCCAAACGAAAAAGGGCGGCCCCGCACCGGAGCCGCCCCATCGAAGCCTTGGCCTGACTACGGAGTTCAGGCGGCGGGCTTTTCCTTGTTGTAGATCGCGGCGGCGGCACGCAGGATTTCAAGGATCTTCTCCTGGGCCCGCGGCTCGTCCACCTCTTCCATCGCGGCCAGTTCGCGCGCCAGCCGGCTGGTCGCCGCTTCGAAGATCTGGCGCTCGGAATAGCTCTGCTCGGGCTGGTCGTCGGCGCGGAACAGGTCGCGGACAACTTCGGCGATCGACACCAGGTCGCCCGAATTGATCTTCGCCTCATATTCCTGCGCGCGGCGCGACCACATGGTGCGCTTCACCTTGGGCTTGCCCTTCAGCGTTTCCATCGCCTCGCGCATCGTCTTGTCGGACGACAGCTTGCGCATACCCACCGATTCGGCCTTGTTGGTGGGCACGCGGAGCGTCATGCGCTCCTTTTCGAAACGCAGCACGTACAGTTCGAGCTGGAGCCCCGCAATTTCCTGCTTTTGCAACTCGATGACGCGCCCCACGCCATGCTTTGGGTACACGACATAATCACCGACATCGAAGGAGAGCGCCTTGGCAGCCATTGATGGGCCTTTCCGGATCAAGGCCTTCGCACGACCGCCGTTTCACGGATAACACCGTTCACAAAGCCGTCGGGAAGGAGGGGTCGAACACTAGAAGGCGGGCGAGGTCATGGAAGTTCGCCCGACATGGCCCCTTTTAACATGCCGGCAACAAAATTACTAGCCAAACTGTCAGTTTGACTGACCCGAACGCGGTAGTGGCGCAGGGGTTCCCCTACACCATCCTCACTATCCCTGCAACTGCTTCGCAATAGAAACAGTCAAACCCGGATCTTGCCTTGGATCAGTCGCCCTTGCCGGGTTCGGCGGAGAAGAACTGCTCGTACTTGTTCTCCACGCCCTTCATCGCATCCGCATCGGGCGGCGTCTGGTCCAGCTTTCGGGTGACGTTGGGCCACTGCGCGGAGAAGGTGGTGTTCAGCTCCAGCCATTGCTCCAGATTGCTCTCGGTGTCGGGCAGGATCGCCTCGGCCGGGCATTCCGGTTCGCATACACCGCAATCGATGCATTCGGATGGATTGATGACGAGCATGTTTTCGCCCTCGTAGAAACAATCCACGGGGCACACCTCGACGCAGTCCATATACTTGCAGCGGATGCAGGCATCGGTGACGACGTAGGTCATGGAAACTCCTGAGGGGGTAACGCGGTGCTGCTATGTCGCGTTCCGGCTCGCGTCAATCGACACGCGCCTGCTGCGAAACGTTAGCAGTCTCCAGATCGGTGTAACAGCCTTGCGCCTCGGGCGCCGGGCCACGCCGGACGGGTAGCGCCTCTACACGGATCACCCGCACGCGTCCATGCGCTATGTAGGTCAACACGTTGCCGACGCGCACACAGGCATGGGCGCGGTCGATCGCGCGCCCGTCCAGCCGCAAATGGCCATCGCTGGCGATCGCCTGCGCGGCGCTGCGCGTCTTGGCCAGGCGTGCCCACCACAGGAACCGGTCCAGCCGCATCGTGTCAGCCCGACCCATCTCAGCCCGATTCATCTCAACCATGCGGCCGCCAGTCCGCCAGCGCGGCAAAGGCGTTGTCCGGGGCGGGGCGGGCAGGGGGCTGCTTGGCGGCGGGCGGTCGCCCGTGCCAGCGCCAGCGATCGGTGCCATCCGCCTCCGCGGCCAGCCGGCGAAAACCCAGCTCGGCCATTAGCCGTGCGATCGTCGCACCGTCCAGTCCCATCGAGGTCGCCAGCGCCGCATCGGGCGTGAACGGCGTCCGCCCGGCACGCGCATCGTGCGCGGCGCGCGCGATCCGCTCGACCAGATCGATCCGCACCGCCTGCGCGCCGAGCGGCCGGAACCCCGAGGCCAGCACCGCACCCGCCGCGCCGCGTTCGAGAACGGTGGCGCCGGGCGCGGCCAGCGTCGGCGCACGTCCGTGCAGGCCCAGCAGCACCCGGCGCCAGCGGGCCGCTTCGGGCTTCAACAACCGTGCGTCGAACAGGTCCAGCGCGCCGATGGTGATGCCCGCCTGGCGCAACCGCTTGCGATCGGGCTGGGTCAGCGTGTCGACGGTCGCGCGTTGCGGCATCCGGGGGGCGATCCCGCCCAGATCCTCCAGCGCCGCCGCCGTCGCGCGCAGTGCCGGTGTCGCCTGCGGATCGCGCGCCAGGGCGGCAAGTGCGGCAAGCCCCGGCACATGCCGCCTGATCCCCTCGGCCAGCCAGCGTTCCATCCGACCCGCGATCCGCTCCCGCAAGGCGCGGTCCAGACATTCCAGGTCACGGTGCAGCACCACCTGCGGCCGCCCCGGCGTCGGCCCCGCATTCAACCGCGCAACGCCATGCCCCTCCCACAGCACGCCGCCCTCGTCGTCCAGGGTGAAGGCGCGCGGCTCGGCCGCCATCAGTCCCTCCGCCCGGCGCGCGCGCTCATGGCCCAGCCGCTTTTCCGCCGCCGCCAGCAACAGCCGCTTGTCGGCTGCGCGTGCACCCGGCTCCACGGTGAAGCGGAACCCCTCCAGCCGTCCGATCGGGTGATCCTCCACCAGCACTTCGCCCTCGGGGCCGACGGTCACCGGCAGCGATGCCGCATCCGCACCGATCTGCCGGATCAGCGCGGTGGTGCGCTTGTCGACGAAACGCTGCGTCAGGCTGGCATGCAACCCGTCGGACAGTCGTTCCTCGATGGCCTTGGTCCGGTCGGCCCAATGCGCGGGGTCGGCCAGCCAGTCCGCCCGCTGCGCGATATAGGCCCAGCTCCGGATCGCCGAGAGGCGCCCGGCCAGCGTTTCCACATCACCGGCCATCGTATTCAGCCGCGCGATCTCGTCCGCGAACCACTGGTGGGGCACATGCCCCAAACCCTCGCTCAGATAGCCGAACACGCGCGACACGAAGCGCGCATGCGGGTCGAGCCCCACCTTGCGGAAATCGGGAATGCCGCACGCCGCCCATAGCCGCGCCACCATCGCCTTGCCCCGCACCCGGTCGCGCACCCAGCGTTCGTCGGCCAGCCGCTTGAACACCTGCAGGTCCATTGCCAGCGGCGCGGCGCGCAGCACACCGGGCGGCGGGCGGCGCTCCAGGCTGGCGATCAGCGCATCGATGCTCGACAGGTCGGGCACCCCCTCGCGCCAGAACAGATGCTCCAGCCGGGGAAAGCGATGTTCCTCGATCGCGGTGATCTCTTCGGGCAGGAACGCGTCCGGCCCCTCGTCGGCCAGCGCGCCAAAGGTGCCGTCGCGCTGGTGCCGGCCGGCGCGCCCCGCGATCTGCGCCATTTCCGCCACGGTCAGCCGCCGCTGCCGCCGCCCGTCGAACTTGGACAGGCCGGCAAAGGCGACATGCGCCACGTCCATGTTCAGGCCCATGCCGATCGCGTCGGTGGCGACCAGATAATCGACTTCCCCCGCCTGGAACATCGCCACCTGCGCGTTGCGCGTGCGCGGCGACAGCGCGCCCATCACCACCGCCGCGCCCCCGCGCAGGCGGCGCAGCATCTCGGCCACCGCATAGACTTCTTCCGCCGAGAAGGCGACGATCGCGGATCGCTTGGGCAGGCGACTGATCTTCTTGGCGCCGGCATAGGTCAGCGTGGAAAAGCGCGGCCGGTTGACGATCTCTGCATCGGGCACCAGCGCCTTGATCATCGGGCGCAGCGCCTCCGATCCCAGGATCATCGTCTCCTCGCGCCCGCGCGCGCGCAGCAACCGGTCGGTGAAGACATGGCCCCGCTCGGGGTCCACGCCCAGTTGCGCCTCGTCCAGCGCGACAAAGGCGGCGTCGCGGTCCGGCATGCTCTCGGCGGTGCACAGGAACCAGCGCGCGTCGCGCGGCACGATCTTTTCCTCGCCGGTGACGAGCGCCACCTGGTCCGGCCCCTTCAGCGCCACCACTCGGTCATACACCTCCCGCGCCAGCAGGCGCAGCGGGAAGCCGATGATACCACTGGAATGCGCGCACATCCGCTCGATCGCGAGATGCGTCTTGCCGGTGTTGGTCGGCCCAAGAACGGCCGTCACGGCGCCCGATACGCGGCTGGTCATGGCCCCTAACATCGGCACTCGGGTGCCCGCATGCAATGACGGGAATGCACGGGCGACGCCCGGCCGCGCGCGACCCACGGCCGACCGCACCGAAGCCCCGGATTTCCGTGCCTTCATTTGACTTTAGGAAAGCGGCGGCCACAACGGCGAAACACGGCGCCGGGGGGATTTCGGCGCCGCTTGAGCGTGGACATGGGGCCGACGGTGTTTTTACGGACGGTTGAAGGACTGGAACTGGCCGGGGGTACGGCCGCACGGCCATTCGGACGGCTGACCGGGCCGGCCGCGGTCGCCACCCCGATCGACCGGCTGCGCGATGCCGCCGCCGGTATCGACTGGGCACCCGACCTCGGCACCCAGATCGGCAGCCGTACCTGGTGGCGCGGGCTCGCCACCTGCACCGCACTGTGCGCCACCACCTTGTGGCTTGCCCCCGGCATCCGCCCGATCACCGGCGCCACCCCCGCGCCGCTCGCTGGCACCGCCTGGGAGGAGCAGCGCGCACAGACGATCACGCCGCTCGCCTGGGGCGCGGACACCGGCCGCCGCATGGGTGCGGGCGACCTTGTCGCCCCGCTCGCCCAGGCGCCCGAACGGCCGGTGGTGGAGCTGGCCGCGACGATGGGGCAGGGCGATCGCCTCGCCAGCGTCCTCCAGCGTGCCGGCGTCGGGCGCGGCGATGCGCGTGCGGCCGCCGATCTGGTGGCCGGCGCGGTGGATGCGAACGCCATACCCTCCGGCACCCGCCTCGCCCTCACCCTCGGCCGCCGCCCCAACCGCTCCGTCGCCCGCCCCCTCGACAAACTGACCCTCCGCGCCCGCTTCGACCTCGCGCTCACCCTGGAGCGTACCGCGAACGGCCTCTCCATGACCCGCCAGCCGATCGCGGTGGACGCTACCCCGCTGCGGATCCAGGGGCTCGTCGGCGCCAGCCTTTACCGCTCCGCCCGCGCCGCCGGCGCCCCCGCCAGGGCGGTTGAAAGCTACATCAAGGCGCTTGCCACCCGCCTGTCGATCGGCCGCGACGTCACCGCCGCCGACACCTTCGACCTTATCGTCGAGCGCGAACGCGCCGCTACCGGCGAGGTCCGGCTGGGCCAGCTGCTGTTCGCGGGGCTCGACCGCGGCGGCAAGTCGATCCAGCTGGTCCGGTTCGAGGGCGAGCGCGGCCGTGCCGACTGGTTCGACGCCAAGGGTCAGACCGAGCGGCGCGGCTTCATGGGCATGCCCGTCGCTGGTCGCATCACCTCCTCCTACGGACGGCGCATGCACCCGCTCCTCGGCTTCATGCGCATGCACAAGGGCCTCGACATCGGCGCTCCCTATGGCGCGCCCATCTATGCCGTGCTCGACGGCGTGGTCCAGTTCGCCGGCCGCTCGGGTGGATATGGCAACCTCGTCAAGCTGCGCCACGCCGGCGGCGTGACCAGCGCCTATGGTCATATGAGCCGTTTTGCCGTTCGCTCGGGCACGCGCGTCCGTCAGGGACAGGTCATCGGCTATGTCGGCTCGACCGGCATCTCGACCGGCCCGCACGTCCATTGGGAGGTGTGGAAGAACGGACAGGTGGTGAATCCGAAATCGATCACCTTTGCCAATGTCGCGCAACTGTCGGGTGAGCGCCTGCGCGCCTTCAAGCAACAGGTGGCGACGCTACGGGCGGTAAAGCCGGGCGCATGACGGTCTGGCCGTGACGTAACGGCTTGCACGGTCGGGAAAAGCAGCCGATGTTTGAACAAGGCGGGGCATGTCGGGACAGGAAAACCTACGATGCTGAACCTCTGTTTCGTGGCTGCAATGACGGCGTCGATGATTTCGAACGCACCGGCTGACCGAACGCCGACCGTTATCGACGAAAGCGCAGCCTTGATGCCGGCCGTCGGGATGCCGCCACCGCCCGGAACGCGGATGCTGGGCATGTCGATCACGCCGGACAATCCCGATGCGCCGGTCATTTACCGCGTCGGCAGCGCGCTGAGGGCCGATGATTTCCTGAAGGCCTATGCCATGGCGGCGGCAGACGCCGGGCTGCGTGTTTCGCAAGCACAAGGAAATCGCATCACTGGAATGCTGAAAACCGGTGAAAGCTTCAGCCTTGATGTGGCCGCCTCGGAAGCTGGATCAGGATCGACGGGCGTTCTGGTCATCACGCCGGGCCACGGGCGGTAAACGTCGATCTGCCGCGCCAAGGGATAACACGCACACCGCGATAGATCCGGTCATGCGTTGCCCATCCAGCCTCACTTCCCCTGCGAGCGCCAGCGCTTGATCGTCCGGGCCAGGATCTGATCCTCGCCGCCGACATCCTGCCAAAGTTCCGAAAACAGCGGATCGCCCGAGGCCGGGCGCCTGGCTTCCTCCAGATCGGCAAAGCGTACCCGGATCGGCACCGCCACGCCCTCGCCGCAGACGATCGCCTCGCGGTTGCGCAAGGCCGGGATCGCATCGAGAAACCCACGCGCACCCTCCGGCATCGCCGCGCGTACGAAAGCCTGGTCGCGGTCGTTGTTCAGCCGCATTGCGATGATCGTACCGCATTGCGACAGCACGCCCTCGGCCAGATCGGACGGGCGCTGTGTCACCAGTCCCAACGCGACGCCATATTTGCGACCTTCCTTGGCGATCCGCGACAGGATGCGGCCGACCGAGGATTGCTGCTCCGCTTCCGCCGGAATGTAGCGATGCGCTTCTTCGCAGACCAGCAGGATCGGGCGCTGTGGCTCTGCACGGGCCCAGATCGCATAGTCGAAGGTCATCCGGCTCAGCACGGCCACCACCACCGCGGTGATTTCCGACGGCACGCCCGACACGTCGATGATCGAGATCGGCTTGCCCTCGCCGGGCATGCGGAACACGCGTTGCAGGAACGCCGCCATCGTGTCCGCGACCAGCATGCCGGAGAACATGAAGCCATAGCGGGGATCGGCCTTGATCTCGTCGATCTTGCCCTTCAGCCGCAGATAGGGCGCGGTGTCGCCGGCCCGGTCCATCTTTCCCATTTCCTGGTTGATGATGCCGGTCAGGTCGGACAGCAGATAGGGGATCGGGGCATCTACCGTCAGCTTCGCTATCTCCTGCCCCAGCCGGCTCTTGGCGCGTGCCGCCAGCAGGCATTTCGCCAGGATATCCGCATCGATCTGTCGCTGCGCCCCGCTGGAGGTCAGGAAAACCTCGCAATGCTCCTCGAAGTTCATCAGCCAGTACGGCATCTGCAGGTTGCCGACATCGTAGATCGCGCCGGTATCCCGGAACGCCGCGGCATATTCGCCGTGGGGATCGATCATCACGATATGGCCCTGCGGCGCCAGCGCGCAGATGCGGTGCAGGATCAGCGCGGCGGCGGTGGACTTGCCGGTACCCGTCGACCCGACCAGTGCGAAATGCTTGCCCAGCATCGCATCGACATACAGCGCGGCGGGCACGTCGTCGGTCGGATAGACCGATCCTATGCCGATATGGGCACGATCCTGCGCGGTGTAGATCCGGTGCAGGTCGGCAGTGGTGACCGGAAAAACATCGCATCCGGGCATCGGATAGCGCGTCACGCCGCGGCGGAAGCGGGTCAGCGCGCCATCGGCATCCTCGTCGCCTTCACCCAGGAAGTCGATATCGGCGGCGATCAATGCGCCGCCCTGCGCACTGTCCAGCGTCAGCGCGCGGACATTGGCGATCAGCCAGCTTGTCCCCACCCGCATCTTTACCTGGCTGCCAACCTGACCCGCTGTCGCAGTCATCGGATCGGCGTCGGCCGACAGTCCTTCCAGCAAGGCGCGGTCGAACAGGATGCGGCTGCTCGATCCCGCTATGGCCAGCACATAGCCGACCGGGGCCGGACCGGTATTGGTGGTGAAGGTCTGGAAGTGCGGCATTTCGACCATGACGGGTCACCCGATGAATATATTCGGTGCAGCCTCTAGCGTCAGTCGGGTAAAGATAAGGTGAGGGCGCACGCCGGGTTAGGTGCGTCGCGCGATCCATCCCGCGGTCCAGCCGAGCAGCACGGATAACGCCACTGCGGTCAGGCCGTAGAGTATCGAGGACCGATCGGCCGCCCGCGCCACGAACCGCTCGAACCCCGATTTCCGGATGTCGATATCGCGCACCGCCGCCGCCAGCACCCGGCCGTCACGGATCAGGAAGGTCTCGGCGGTGAAGCGCCCCACCGGTACGCGCGCCGGAATGGTCACGCGCGCCCGGTACAGCACGTCGTCGGTGATCTCCACCGCACGCGGCGCCTCGACATACAGGCCGGCGCGGCGTTTCAGATCGACCAGCCCCTCCTGAAACCGGCCCTGTTCCTCCGAGGGAGCATTGGAAGCGGGGGAGAGTTGCAGGCTGTCCAGCCCCAACTCGTAGATCGCCCGCGTCCGCTCGTCGACCAGCCGTTCCACCGGCCGGGACGACGCGATCGCGTAAAAGGAGGGTGCGGAGCGATAGCGCAGGCGTCCGGCATTCACCCACAGGCCCGCCACCTTTTCCTTTTCGCGGATCAGCACGGATTGGGTGGGGCCTTTTACCACCACCACTACGTCGGTCGGACGGTCATCGCTCGGCAGGCGGCCGCCGGGATACAGGATGGCGCCGAACAGCAGCAGTTCGGCCCCGGTGAAGCTGTAGACGATCTCGATGTCGCGCTGAGACACGTCGGGAACCAGCACCGGCTTGGCCTGCGCCAGCAACAGGGGGGACAGCAGGGTGAGTGTTCCCGCCGCGCGCCTGCCCATCGCCTTCACGACAGTTCGACCGTGAAGATCTCCTCTGGCCGCCATACCAGCCCGAGCAGGATGCGCGTACCCACCAGCAGCACGATGATCGCCAGTGCCAGCCGCAGATATTCGGGCCTGGCCCGCGACGCGAACTTGGCGCCCAGTTGCGCTCCCGTCACCGATCCGATCAGCAACAGTCCAGCCAGAACGATATCGACCGCCTTGGTCGTGGTCGCGTGCACCATCGTCGCTGCCGCAGTGACGAAGAGCGTCTGGAACAGCGACGTGCCCAGCACCACACTGGTCGCCATGCCCAGCAGGTAGATCATCGCCGGCACCAGGATGAACCCGCCGCCGACACCCAGCAGGATCGTCAATATGCCGGTAAAGAAACCGAGCAGCAGCGGTGCGAGCGGCGATATGTAGAGGCCCGAGGCATAAAAGCGCGTGCGGAAGGGGAGGGCTGCGACCAGCGGATGGTGTCGCCGCCGCGCGGCTGCCCCCGCGTGCCCACGACGGCGCGCCAGGATCGCCTGCACCGCTTCGCGCGCCATCATCGATCCGATCGATCCCAGCATCAGCACATAGACGATGGCGATCACCGTATCGATCTGTCCGCTCGCCTGGAGCAGCCGGAATATGCCGGCACCCGCGAACGACCCGACGACGCCGCCCGCGACCAGCACGCCGCCCATCTTCACGTCGACGCCGCCACGGCGCCAGTGCGCGAACACGCCCGACACGCTGGCGCCCGTCACCTGGCTGGCGGCCGACGCGGCGGCGACGGTCGGCGGAATGCCGTAGACGATCAGCAGCGGCGTTGTCAGGAACCCGCCGCCGACGCCGAACATGCCGGACAGCAGGCCTACGCCCCCACCCAGCGCGATGATCACCAGCGCATTGACCGACAGGTTGGCGATGGGAAGATACAGGTCCACGACGCGCTTTATACAGCCCCGGACAGCCGATGCCTCAGAAATCGGTGCCGATCGAAAGTGCCGGTCCTGAGCCCGGTGCGGCATCCCCGGCGATCCGTTGGCGCCAGTCGAGCGACAGCCGCATGCGCTGCCCGGCCACAGGCACCGAGACACCCAGGGTCGGCCCGGTATCCAGCCGCCGCGCCCCCGGCTGTGCCCCGCCCCACATACCTATGCCCAGATCGACCCGAACGCTTCCCTCCGTCAGTGCATGCGTGACGCGCATCGCACCATCGGCAAATCCATCGACCCTTGCGCGAACGATCACGCCAGCCTGTGCGTAAGCCTCAAGGTTGAAGCCGGCGGCGATCGGCGTCGGGTCGATGCCGCCAACGATCATGGCGGTTGGTCCACCGGGATTGCCATCCAGACCGAAACGTTGCTCCGCGATCAACCGCACCGGAAGTCGCGTCGGCCGCCACTCCACGCCCACCGCCGCTTCCCGGCCGCGTCCCTCCAATGGTCCCGCCAACCTCGCTGCCAAAGCGACCTGCTTTTGCACGGCATAGGTCAGCCTTACGCCAGCCTGCGACCCGCCCAGTTGCCCACCGAGCAGGGAGGTGTTCCCGCCACCTCTTGCGATCGCCCAGGCGCTGGCAGCCCATCGGGAAGGCGGGGTAGGGCGTGGGGTGGGAAATAGCGGAGGCGGGATCATGCCCGGCGTTGTTTGCGCGGCATCCACCGGAATCGTGCGAGATGGCGGGACCGTCAGGTCCTTCGCTGGTGGATCGGAATGAACAATGGTCGTGACCGCGGGCAGGGGTTCGGATCGGTGATGTCTGAACGAGGGCGGGAATGGAACGGCTACCGGCATGCGCGGGACGGGCACTGCCGACGCCTCGACCGGAGGGAAGAGCAGCGTACCCACGGCCTCCGGTGAGGCCGATGGCCACAGCACGAGCAGCGTGCGTGCAACAGTCCAACCGCCTGTGACCAAGAGGAGAAAGCGGAGCGGCCTCCCGGCGGCCATGTTCAGGCTGCGTCCGGGAATTCATGCTGGGTCTTGTCCCATACCGGCGCATGGCCGCGCAGAATGCCGGCATAACGCAGCAACGCACGCGGGGCCGCGGCGAGTGCGACGAAGTTGCCGACGATAAAGCGGGGTACCGACCACAACGCTTCTTGCCAGCCATAGACGCGGCCGGTGAACGTCATCCGCATCGTCAGACGCCAGCATAGCAGCAGAGCGTTCCAGAAGATGAAGTCGTTGAGCAGGGGGCTGGGCTCGGGCGGCGGCGTGTCGCGGACCAGGTGAATCAGGGCAGCGACACCCCACAGCAGAAGCCCGATATAAGCAGTTGCCAGAACGAGCATGGCCACCGGCGCGCGCCGATCGCGCATTCGCATCCAATGATCACTCAACGCGAATGGGCCGGCCCAGCCGGTGCGATCCCAGCCGGCAAAGGCGATGCCGGTCATCCACCGTGCCTTTTGCCGAATGGCGGAGACTAGGTCGCCAGGGAAATAGGCGCGCACCGCGACGACCTGCCCATCGTCCTGATGGACCCGCGCGAACAGGCCTTCGCCGCCCAGTTCGGCGATGCGCAAGCCCAGTTCATAGTCCTCGGTCAGGCTCGTGGCATCGAACGGATCGCCACCACGCAACGCCGCCACCTTGGCGAGCATGGCCGGGGCGATGGCACAACCCGTCCCCGCCAGCGGCAACCCTGCGCCAAGCGCCGTGCGCACAATCAACTGCTTTGTATGGGCTTCACCGAAGTGGGCGTTACCGCAACTCTAAAAAGACTATTGCATCGCTGATTCGCCCCGCGCATGTTCTATGAAACTGGGGGGAGAGAATGACGTGACCGCCGAAGTGGCGATCCTCAACAAAAGTGCAGTTGCACTAGCCGCAGATAGCGCTGTCACCATATCAGCTGGATCTACGCAGGAAAAAATCTTCGACAGTGCGGATAAGCTGTTCGAACTGACAAATCGAAATGCTATCGCAGTGATGGTTAACAGCGACATGAGCCTCATGGAGGCGCCACTTGCTGTTCTGATCAAACGCTATCGCGATACTGCGCCTCGTTTCTCAAGAGTGAAAGAGGCTGCTCACGACTTTCTAGGATACCTTAACGATTTTGTAAAATCGTCCCCAAAACGTATCGAGACGGAAGCTATCGAGAACTTAGCTCGCGATATTTTCAATGGCATTAACAACCGTGCGCGAGAAGCGTGGACTGCTAAAGTCATAGACCCGAGCACGCAACAGGTTAGATCAGAATATATAGGAGATACGGAGAGGGTCGGGCAAGCAATTGAGGCTGAGCACGTCCATCAATATGAGGTTATAGAACGAGCAATAAGCTCTATTGATGATGCGTCATTTTATGGTGACGGAAAACCTGTCATAGCTACCTCACAACGCGCCGGTCTCCGGGCATTGGCAATCAAGCATCTGCCGTTGGCTTCGCCGGATTTGATAAAGAAAGCGCTGAAGCTTGTCGAAACAGCAATGCGTAAGAGGGGGGTGGGTGGATCAACTACCGGACTGATTATAGCTGGCTTTGGAGATGACGATCTCTTCCCCACGCTCATAGCATTTGAGCTTTACGGAACCTTTGGAAATCGGCTCAAATATGCCGAAACTGAAGTGGTCGACATTGACAGAGACGGCGACAAAGCCCGTGTTCTCCCCTTTGCTCAGCGCGAGATGGTTGAACGGTTTTTGTATGGCCTAGATCCTGGCATCGAGCAGGAGATCACTCGTTTCGCCCGAGATGCCATACCATCTATCTCCAGTCAGTTGCTGGATGCCTTGGACATGAGCGACGAGGATCGAGACGCGTTGATGGTCGCCGCGGAAAAAGCGGAGCGCGCTTTCTATCGCGGGCTTGAGGAGAAGGCATTCCAATCCATTCGTCAGGTCGCTCAGGAGGAAATTGAGGACATGGTCGAGTTCATGCCGAAGCCCGAAATGGCCCGCATGGCGGAGGCGCTTGTTAATCTCACCTCCATTAAACGTCGGGTATCCCGCGGTCACGAAACGGTGGGCGGCCCCATCGACGTGGCTGTGATATCTAAGGCAGATGGCTTTGTGTGGGTACGTCGGAAACACTACTTTCCTGCGGAGTTGAATAGACGGTACTTTGACCGTATGCGCGCCGCGTGCGGTCCGATGCCATCAGGGGAGAGCTGAAATGACCAAGTCTTGGGCGCTCTACTCAGTCCTGGAGATGGGCAGTGCCCTGCCCCACAAGACGGTAGAACGACGCGATCATAGCGCCGTTGATGCTGCTGCATCTGATACGCGGAAACATATGGAAGCAGCCTTCAAATCGCGCGGCAAAATTCCTGCGCGCTTGCGTCAGGCTGAAGCTGTCTGAACCGTTAGGGCGCCCTGGCTTAAGCCAGAGCGCCCCGTCGTCACTTGTTCACCCAGATGCGGAAAGCCTGCAAGCCGTACTGGCTGGCATAGACGCGGCGACCGCGCCGGGTGATCCACTTTACAAACACGACCTTCTTTCCAGGTGGAGGGAACATAGGCATCGGATAGTCCTCTTTTGCGACCCTAATCCTTGCTTCCTCATCCGATCCCGCATACGTGTGCAGGTGCATAGTCCGGCGTGAGGATAGCGCCCTTTTCAGGGGTCATATCTGATCCAGGCTTCCTGAGGGGACGGCTCTGCCGTCCCCCTTTTTTGACGCTAAAAGCGTCGCGCAAAACTGCGAGAAGCCACTAAGGCTAGTAGGTCGCCAGCCGAGAAAGCTACTTTACCTACCAGAGCTTGGGTGGACCCCCTCGCGGTCTGCCCACCCCTTCTGAATAATCCTAAACAGGCTCGCAAGCGGGTAAGCGGTGAAACGAGTGCCAGTTCCGGGGGGCGATGCGGCCTTGTCCGGTGCGACGCATGGATGTCTGCGGGGTTCGCGAACCGCAAGAGGCAAAATATTTTTTTGGGGTCCTCAGTTTAGCGGGTGGAAACACGGCTGTTTTTAACGTGATCGGGCGACCGAACGGCCGAAGTGCAGGATAAAATGACGCCAGAGGTGCCAGATTTGCTTCAGACATCTGGGCATACTTCGAAGTGTGTTGATCGCGATCCACAACCTTCAGCATAGGTCAGTACGTTCCAAGCGAAACGCCAACCTTGCCTTCGAACATCATGCGCGTAGTTTGCCGAACCATGGGAGCGACCGGCAACGACGCCCTACGGGGCATCACACAGTCCATCGAACGCCTTCGGCAGTTCCGGGCGAAACGCGGCGAGTACGAGGTGATCGACGAGGAGGTGGGTCTGGATACCGACGACCTCGATCTCATCACAGGCATCCTCACAGGATTGCTGGCGTTCGCGAAGCCGACACCGACCAACACCCGACAGTAACGGCTACCAACCGTTGAGAACATAGATGGAACATACTATGTGGATGCACCTATCGTGGAGACGATGATGCAGACCGAAACCGACACGCGCCCGGCCTTCACCGAATGGCTGAAGGCGCAGCAGGATCGATCCGGCCTCGTAGGCCAGCTGGTGACCGCCGTTCGCCTGGACCGTCAGTTCCCGTTCAACGGATCTCCGGACGATGTGCGCAAGCACCTCAACCGGATGCAGGCTGACGGCGACATGTTCGAAGCCGTCGACGAAGCCGAAACCGATTGGCTCTGCTACTGATGCGGCGCAGCATGCGCCGGCCTCCTTTCCAGCAGGTGGAGCGCGTCAGTCGCTACCATGAGCCATGCCCGCGCCGGGCGTTGGCGCAGCGAGTTCAAGCATCGCGCGAAAGCTATGCGGCCTTGTCCCGCATGCTCGGCCGAGCTGACGGCTACCTCGGCCGCTTCGTCAACGACGGCCACCCGACCGCCCTGTCGCCCGGTGATCACCGGACGCTGGCCGAGTTCTTCGGCGTGGAGGAGAGGGGGCTCGGCGTTCGGGATCTCTGGCGCCGATGAGGCCCGAACTGGACGAGGCGCTATGGATGAGCCTCGGCAACATGCGGACGCATCGGGTCCGCAACGTCGTCGCCCGCTGCCGGTGCGGCCACGCGGCATCGGTCAACGTCGACATGCTGCCGGACGAGGCGAAGGTGCCCGCGCTCTGCCGACGTTTCCGGTGCTCGCGCTGCGGCAAGCGGCCTTATTCGACTGAGCCGGACTGGCCAACCCGAGTAGACACGGAAGCGAAGCGACAGAGCGCGCTACCGCAATAAAAAGGGCGGCTCTTTCGAACCGCCCTTTCGGATGATGCTGTGTCCTGGATCAGGTAGATGCGAACCGGTCGAGCTTCCGTCGCACACGGAAGCCCCCTAGTTAGGAACTGTACCCGTCCCCGCGAGCCATCATCATGATGTTATGATCAAGCGATCTGGCGAAGGCCTGTCCAAGCCGAGGAACTGTAGAGAAACGCGACTACTTCAGAGCTGTTGTGCACGGAATTCACCACGCTCTTGATATGGTCATGTGCGGCAACCGAGTCGTTGGTGTTCAGGTTGCCAACGTACATACCATCTGGAAGCTTGTAGCGTTTGCCATCATAACCGACGATAGACCGATTGAAGCCTGAACGCGCAAGGGCTTCATGCAGACGGTCATACACGGAGCGGGGAGGTGGCCCATTAAGTTCTATCCTCATGGCAAATGTCGACATTGCTTTATCTCCATAAGCACACCGAGATACTGGTGTGCTTAGGAAATAGAGCGTGCTGCGGCTTTGAGCGCAATTGCTTGAGCCCCATCGACCAACCGATCGAATCCCATGATGAGACAGAACCTTACATCACTCGGGCCACGCATCCACCAGCAACCTACGCCGCGCCTCGCATGCCGCCAGATCGAAGCGGCCGTCTCGGATGGTGGCATCGTCATCGGCCGCAGTGGCGCTACCGTCAGCTTGCCGGTGCTGGGGCGTCGTCACGCACGGCACCAGCGCCGCTGCCGGCGGACGAGGAAGGACGGGCAAGCTCGGCGTCGAGCTCGTCGATCGCGCGCACCCGCTCAGGAGCCCGGCACAGCACGCGGCCAGCATCACTATTCGCATATTCCCTCACTGTGTTGGTGGACCGGATGATCAGCGGTTCGCGCGCCGCCAAGGTCTCAGCATAGGTCGCGGTCGCTGCCGCCTCCCGACGAACGTGCGCCGTCTCAGCCTTGGCGACGTCGCGTTCGCCGTTCGCGCGGTCGACGAGGCGGCCGGACGCACATGTGATCGCCTTCTCGCGATACCCTGCGCGAAGATGGTCGAGCCGGGCTACCCAGAGCCCGAGTAGCAGCACCGGGATAGCGGGCCAGAAGCGGCGCACCGCGGCCCATGTCATGCCTCATTTGTCGACAGCGGGATGCCCGCGATCGCCTTCATCAGCACGGGCGCCCCGATCACCGGCTCGCCCTTCGGCCAGCGGATCGCGATGCACCGCGCCTTCTCGATGCGCATGATGTTCACCGCATCGGACTGGTTGCCGCCCAGGACGTGGTAGGCGCGCGCGTCCTCGCCGACGTAGAAGCCGACATGGCCGCCCCCGGCGCGGTCGAAGACCAGCACGGCACCAGGCGCCACGCGATCGGGCCGCAGCGCCGCGCCCCAGTCCGCCCACGCCTTCGCTCGCACGGCGATGCGCATGCGGTGCAGGCCTTCGGCCGCGAGGTCGATCCCGCCGGCGGTCAGCGCCTCCGCGACGAAGACGCCGCACCACGGCACGCTGTCGGCATTGTAGGCGATGCCCAGCACCTTCACGCCCAGCCGCTTGGCCCAGCCCATGATGATCGGGCTGTTGCCGCTGCCGGGCGTCTCGCGCACGCCGATGCGTGCCCGCGCGGCCTTGAGCCACGCCGGTTCGTTCTTCATGTCGGTCCTTTCAGGTGATGGGCGTCAGGCGCCCGGTTGGTCGTTCCCGCCCGGAAACTTGGCGCGGACGAAGTTCAGCGCGATCGTGATGATGCCGACGCCCAGTGCGCCGAGGCCGGTGCCGTAGACCAGCGCCAGCGCCGGGTCCGGCCGCAAGCGAATGACCGCCCCGGCGGTGAACAGGACCGCGAGCACCGTGACGGGCGCGTCGACGGTCCAGCGATGCTGCTGACGATCGGTCTGCGCCACGTAGAAGCGGACCGCGATGCACGCGCACAGCGCCGCGATCATGCTGCCTGCCTCGAACGGGTAGCCGGCAAAGTGCCAGATGACCGGCACGCTGGTCGCTGTCGTCGCTCCCCTGTCACTCGCGACCGCCGCTGCTGCGAGCGGCAACAATGCCCCCATGGTGGCCCCCATTTTCCAGATCATCGCGTGGACACCACGCCAACAGCCGCCACCAGGCTAAGCGCGAGGATGGCGAGCGGTCGCTTCAGCTGCGAACGTGATGCCCAGAGCCGCACCGGCAGCGGCTCGCGCTTCAGATGGTCGGCCATTGCCTTGCCGGAGATCTCGAACAGGCCGAGCGCCAACAGGCCCACGGTCGCCGCGATTGGATCGGTGAAGCGCTGAAGCGTCAGGACCCAGCCGGTCTCGGCCGGGGCATTCGGATTCCACTTCCACACCACCATGGCGGCCAGCAGGAAGCGCAGCGCCATGGCTGCGCTGACCATGCCGGCGAAGCCGCGCCACATCGTCACGGGATGGTGCAGCCGGTCCTCTGCCCGGTTGAGCCATATGTCCCGTGCCATCTTCAGCGCGACGATCGTTGCGATCACGAACCCGGCGGTAAATTCGGTCAAGTTGATCGCGACGAGCCACCCGTGGCCGTCGAAGGAGGGCGGGGCGACCGTCGCCGGCCCTTCCGCAACCGCTCGGGCCGCGAAGCTGTCGTTCGACATAGTGGGTCTCCGGTCCGCTACATTGCGGTTTTGTCACGTTCTGGTCAGCCGGCGGTCACCGGTGCCCGCGTAGAAGGTTCTTGTTCGCTGGCTACGCCGTCCCCCGGTTACAGCGACACTCCCCTCGGCCGGCGCCGTCTCCCGTGGCGCCGGCCATTCCCCCCCAGTTTTTCTTGTGCTCAGGACAGGTTAGGGTTCAGGGCGCGGAGATGAGCATTCCCGAGATTTATCACGCTGCAAAAGAGTGGATCGCGGTCAACACTGGCTACACCGATCCGATCCTGCACACGCACGGGGGCTTGCTGATCCTCGTGGCAACGTGGGCGATCACGCGTCGTCCGTTGGGCTCATTCATTCCCTTTGCGGCTGTCGTTAGCCTTGAGGTGCTGAATGAGGTGCTGGACTTCATCGGCTACGGATGGCGAGCCGCCGACACCTATTCTGACATCGGCCATACGATCTTCTGGCCGCTCGTGATCAGCGTCTGCGCCCGTTTCCTCCCCGCGCGTCCTCACGGCTCACGTGCCTCAGCAAAGCGGTATGATCGCTGAGATCAGCCGTGCTGCACGTCGATCCAGGCGCGACCGTCGCGGACCGCCCAGACCTTCCCGATGCGGCGCATGTATTGCGGCAGGGTCATGTCGTCGGCCCTCACAGCCACGGCCTTGATCCCGGCGCCTGACGCCGCGGCGATGATGTAATCGCCCACCTCGAAGTCACCCGAGACGTTCGCTGGCACCTGCCCGCAGAAGGCGATGCGGTCGACGCACTGCCGGGCCTTCTCCAACTCTGCCTCCCAGACAGGCAACGTCTTTGAATATGCCTCAGTAGCTTGCCGCCATGCTACGTGATCGGCCTTGTAGGCAGCGATGATCCCCGGATATGCAGCTGTCGCCTCTTCCCATGCGGCAATGACCGCGTCGTCAGCGCCTTCAGGCGGCGCCTGCGGCGGAGCAGGCTCGATAGGCTCAGCGCCTGGAGCCTCGGGGCGCGGGGACAAATGCCCGGCCCAGGTATCACCACCGACGTAAGACGGATCGGTCGACTTGATCACGAAGCTGACGGCGTCGCCCCAGGTCTTCACCAGCTTGCCGTCCCGATCGACGCCGCACACGTCTCCCTTCGGGATGACGCCGCAGCCATCCGCCTTGACCATGTATTCCGCATAGTCGGCGCCGCCCGTGTTGATCGAACCGGAGACGCTGATCGAGCGTCCGGTGCTGGACCGGCCCACCTTGAAGGCAGCGTTCGCTGCGTTGGCCCCTTCGACACCATTGAAGTCGATGGCATACACCACCGCTACGGGCACGGAGCCACCTTGGCGGAAGGCAATGAGCGGCTGGCCGTTCGCCACTCCATCCTTCTGGATGTTGTGATACGACCCGCTGGTGACCCCCACGAGGACGTTGCCGCTCCCGTCGATGATCAAACGGGGCGTTCCGTTCATCGATATGGCAAAGCCGTCGTTCGATACGCCGTTGACACCGGAATTGAGCGCTATCTCGCTGCCCCCCGGAAAGCTGGTCGTCAGCAGCAGATTGGCCGCACTAGCTTCCGTCCGCCGCAAGGTAAGAGCCGCGCCATTGCTTGCGGAATTACTGATGACAGCCGGGATATACCCGTAGCTGCCATCGAACCACATCCGTGCTGTGCCGCCCGTGGCGAGCACCATCGTGTTGGCGCCATTGCGGTAGATGCCGGTGTCCTGGTCATTGATGAAGCGCACGCCTGGTGACGTGACCGTGCCATCTGGGAACAGCCCCTGACCAACCGTATCGCGAACACTCCCGAACGTATTGAGCAGCGCCAAGGCTCGCAGCGATAGATCGATATCGCCGCCCGCCGTCTCAACGATGTCGTACGGCGTCCCGTTCATCGTTGCTGCGACCCAGGGGCGCGCGAGGGTCAGTTGCGTGTCGCTGTTCACCTCGGCGATGACGGTAGCGGCACCGCCAACCGGGATCAGCAGGAAGCCGGGCAGCACGTTGGCGACGAACTTCGTGCCGGTGCCGGTGACAACCCGGCTGCCGTTGGTGAGCGTGATCGTACCCACAGAATAGGTCATGGCAGGTCCTCAGATGAAGGGGGCGGGGGCCGCACTTGCCGGCCCCGGATGTTATTCTTGCGAGACGATCGACAGCGACTGGGTGACGCTGTCGGCGCCCTGAGCAGTGCCGGTGAAGCTGGCCTGCTGGCGGGCCGTCAGGCGCAGCCGATAGAGGTATCCGTCCAGCATCGTCCGGGTGTCGGTCCAGGTGACGCTGCCCGACATGGCCTCTTCCAGCACGCCGGGATCTTCGCCGGTTGCGGGAATGACGGTCACGACGGGGTTGCCGGTCTGAATGGTCGCGACATGCGCCCACAGATTGGGGCCCGACTGATATTCCAGCACCAGCGTGGCGGACGGCGCGCCGGTCGCCGAGCCCCCACCACCTGGCGCCACCTGTCGGTTGCGACGGAAGGTGTAGGAGGCAACCACCGCCTTGGAGCCGCCGTTGCTGGTGAACGGCCCGAGCGTGAATGAGGCATCGGCTGCGGTCAGCGTCGACGTGCCGCGGTTGACGTAGGGACCCGCCTTGATCGCCGCGGCGGTATAAATCAGCCCGTCCGTGCCTTTCCACTCCAAGCCATTGGCGCGCGTGCACGCCTCAATCGCCATCGTCGGCCCGTACCAAGACAGGAGATCACGGTTTCGGCCGAAGCCGATGCCCTTCACCTCCATGAAGTTGCCATCGTTCCAGATGATCAGGCCAGTGCCCATCCGAAGATTGGTGTTGATCAGGTTGAGGCTGCCGGGGCCGGCATCCGAGCCGATCAGTTGGAAGCCGCTGAGGTTGCCGTTTGCATCGACGGTGACGGTGTAGCGACCCTCGATCTTGCCGAGCCGCGTTACCACGGCTTGGAATGCCGCCTCCAGTCCGACATCGCCGATCCCGCTGATCCGGGCAGACACCTGCTGAATGAGGCGGCTCAGCGCCTCGTCCTCCGTAGCCGACACCTCAGCAAGCTGCGTAACCCGAGCATCGACTTGCCGGATCACCGCAAGGTTGGCCGCATCGCCATCTGCTCGCGCCTTGTTAGCGGCAGCGTCTCCATCAACCCGGGCCTGATTAGCCGCAGCGTCACCGTCCTGCCGCGCCTTATCGGCAGCCGTGACGCTCGCGCGCACCTGCTCGATCGTCGTCGCAGTCGCCGCCTTGTCATCAGCCTGAGTCTTCTGGACCGCGACCACCAGCGCATTGAGGTTACCGATGCGAACGCCCTGTTCGGTGATGCTTTGCGTCATCGCAGCGTTCTGGTCGGCGCGCACGCGGATCTCGGTCGCGAGCGATGCCTCTGTGCCGCCCACCCTTGCCGTCAGCAGCGTGCGCGCGAACGCCTCCGCTTTCAGCCCTTCGGTAGTGAAGGCCTGCAATTCCTGCCGCGCTTGGGACAGCGCCAGCACCATGCGTTGATTGGCTTCCTCGTTCGCGACGACACCGGCGAGCAGCGCCTGCCCAGCCTTGCCGACCGCGATCCGCGCCTGGCGCAACTCGATTGACATGCTCGACACGTCGCCGAGCGTGCGGATCGTCTGCTCGACGCTGCCCACCCGCTCGGTGAGCCCCGACACGGCCGTGCTGCTGGCCTTCGTCTCGACCACCCCCGCCAGCGCGTCGAGCGACTGTGACACAGACGTCACCACCCCGCCCAGTGCGGTCACCGTGGTGGCGTCCGCCTTCAGCAGCAGGATGGCGCGGACGCCGTCCAGCCCGATTTCGACGTTGGTCAGGCGCGAGAAGATCGCATCGACATCGACCTGCCCCGAGGGGTCAAGCTGCGCCTTCAGGATTGCCTCGTTCAACTGATCGAGCGTCACGCGGAGGTTGAGGCTCGACTGCACCGCGTTCAGCCGGATTTCCGCCTGCGACGTGCGATCGGCGACCTGATCAACGGCATAGATGCGCACTTCGCCAGTCGCCGGGTTCACGGTCACGCCTGCGTCCCGGAAAACCTCTCGCGTCCGGTTCAATTCGTCCGTGGCGCGGAGCAGCGCGCGGGCGAGGGTGGCGTTATCCCGCGCGGCCTGTCGGATCGCAGCCGTCTGGTCCGCCTGGATCAAATCAAGAAGTTCGGTCTTCACCTCGATCGGGGTCACCCGATCCAGCGTGGCGATCGCTTCCTTTACCGTGCCGTCAGGACCGAAGGGGCTCTCGGGGTCTGCGCTGTTCGTCGCGTTATCGTCGGGCTTCTTTGGCCCGACGACGCCCGTCTCCCAGTCGGCTGACGCGTCCGGCGTCCTGATCGGACCGATCAGCAGCCCGTCGCTGTAGATCCCACGCCCACGATAGCGCACGATCGCCTCATACGAGACGCTGGCCTCGACCGGCGTGATCGCGCGCTGACGCGTGTCAGGCGGGAGCAGCCCCGTCGACGTCCAGGTCGCGTCGCCAACGCGGCGATATTCGATGACGATGCCGTCCGCGTTGCTGTTGTCGACGGCGCCGTCGACGTAGATCGCCGGGACCGTCAGCCCGTTCGACACCGCAGTGCCGGCGGTCAGCGTCCACGTTCCCGGAGCGGGCGCCGCGATGCTGTCCGGATCGGCCGTCAGCGTCGGGGTGGGCGGCGTCTCGCCGGTCAGGCCGAGCGCGGCCGGGTGCTTGGCGGCAGTCTCGGTCCGCAGCGTCAGCGTGACGATGCCGGTCGCCGGATCGACGCGGCGACCGCGCACGATCACGTCGCGGTTCTGGAGGCCGATCTCCTCGATATCGATCGTCAGGCAGTCGCCCAGCCGGTACGCGACCGCGAAGGGCTTCAGCGGCAGCGTGATCGGCTCCAGCTCGCGGCTGTCGAAGACCTCATATGCAGCAAGCTCGGCGCACTGGTCGGGATCGGGGCACAGGCTGAAGTCGCCGCTGCCCGTTCTGGCGCGCCCGTCCTCGGTTACATAGGCCGGGACCTGCACGATATCGATCGGCACGATCTCCCAGCCATGCGGCTCCGACCGGAAGCGCGCCCGGAAGCCGTTCAGCCGCTCCGATCGACGCCGCACGCCCGGCGCCGACAGCATGCCGTCCGCCAGATCCGCCGCGGTGATCCGGCGCAGCGACACGCGCGGAGCCTTCACGAGCGTCGACATCATCGCGCCAACGGCGATCGGCTCGCACCCGCCCGTCTGCTCGATCAGCTTCAGGACCTCCCACTTGTCCTGCGCGCTGGTGATCTCGCCACCGATGCGCCAGCCGTTGGCCTCCTGGACGTTCGCGGCCTGGACGATCGCGGCGAGGTCGATCATGTCGATCGGCGCGCCGATGCCCATGATCTTCTGATAGCGCGAGGCGGCGTCCGCCATGTCGCGCCACCAGACGCCCAGCCGCCACATCAGTCCGTGCAGCGCCGGGGTGTCCGAATAGATCCACGTCCGACGCGCCGCATCGAACGCCGCGGCGTCCGACGGGTCCGCCCACCGGCAGGGGCCGGAGCCACCCGGATAGGTGCTGTCCCGGCGCGGATCGTAGACGAGGTTGCCTTTCACGATCCACGACGGCGTCGGCTCGCCTTGCGCATAGCGGCGAGCCTTGGTGTCGTAGAGCAGCGACAGCGAAGTGGCGGCGTAGCCGGACAGCTTCGCGTCCGCGCCCCAGCCCGGGGGCGTGCCGGCGAAGCCGTAGGGCGGATTGCGGATGCCGTTCGACAGCGCGGCCGGTGCCGGCGCGACGCCCAGCTGGCGATCCTGCCACATCCACTTGGCGAAATAGCCCGTCGCCTCCATGCCGGCGAAGGGCACCGTTGCCTTGTCGGCCGTGAAGGACTCGATCCCGCCGATGCCGGTCAGCGCCGACGAGGCGGACAGCACGATGAAGAAGGTCTGGTAGCTGTTGTCCTTGCCGTAGGTGTCCCGGTAGACGACCGATCCGCCCACGGCGGTGCGGCCTATGACGAAGGGGATCGGCATGTCGGCGCCGATCTTGAACTGCAACTGGCGGCCCTGCTGGTCGTTCGCCGGCCGCTTGGCGGTGACGGCCGCGCCGATGTTGGCGCCGACCGCGACCGCAGCGGCGATCGGCTGGATCGGGCTGGGGATGACGGCCACGATGCTCGCCACCGTGCCGATCACGCGGAAGAACGTGCTCATGCGCGCCATGCCTCCACGGGAGCGAAGCTGTTGAGACGGATCACCTGAAGGCCGGCGTCAGGGGCATCCTCATGGAAGCCGGCGATGGCGCCGTTGCCGATCAGGATGCCGACCGACTCCAGGCCGTGCGAGCCTTCGGCCAACACGAGGTCGCCGGGCAGCGCCATGGCGAGCGGGATCTGCTCAAGCCCGCCCGCCAGCAGCGCTGCCGCCACGCTGTCGTGTCCGGCTTTGGTCAGTGCCCGCTTGGCGCCCTTGGCCGAGCGGTAGGTGCCTGCCTTGGCGAGCCCCAGCGTCAGGTGGTGGCCCATCTGCCGCAGATGCCACGCGCCGACCTTCACGCAGTCGACCGCGCCATAGGCGAAGGGCTTGCCCTGCCAATGCGACAGGGTGGCGCGCACGGCCTGCGCGCGTCGTTCGAGATCGTGCATGTCAGAAGTACGCCTGGACGCCGCCCCGGGGGAAGTCGGGCACGGAGGTGAGGGCAGGGGGCTTCTCGCCCGGTCCCCAGAGCTTTTCGATCTGGGTCTCGACCGTGTGCTTCAGCCCGCGCTCTGCCGGGAAGATCGAGCGGTGGAAGCTGTCCGAGAGGGTCGCACCCTCGTTCGGCTCGAACAGCCGCTCCCATGCGCTGGCGATCGACAGGTTCAGCTTGCGCGTGCCCTGATCGACCTCAAGGAAGGGCACGTCGAGCTCGCCCGCGAACAGCAGTTCGGGATCGGGCAGGACGGTGCCGGTGGTCTCGTCGACCACCGCCAGCCACACCCGCACCGGCGCGCCCTGCATCGCGGCAGAAGACAGCGTCACCGCGGCCGACGTCGTCGGAGGAAGGAGCGACAGCTCCAGGCCGGGGATCGAATCGCCCACCGCCTCGACCAGTTCCTCGACCTCGCCGATCGTGCCGAAGCGCGGGTCGCGGCCGGTGAAGACCTCTTGTCCCCACGTCACGACGCCGGAGCCGTCGCACAGCCGGATCGTGTGGTCCGGCAGCACGATACGCAGCAGCCCCGCGAGGAGCACGCGCCGCCCGGCGAAGGCGGCCTCCATCTGGGGGGTCATTCTTCCTCCGCGATCGTGAAAGACAGGGGCGCGGAGCGTCCGACCGGCACGTTCCACGAAAAGTCGCCGTCGATCTCGCCCTGCACCTTGGGCCGGGCGAGCTCAACGACGTCGCCGGCCGCGAGACGCGTCCGGAGCAGGGGATAGATCGGCAGCGTCACCGTTCCACCGGCCGTCGCGGCCACGTCCCGCGCGACCCGGTAGACGTAGCGCCGGCCGTCATGGATGATCGACAGCCACTTGCCCTCCGGAACGACGAGCCCGGGGGTCAGACCCGACAGCGGCAGCGAGGTGCCGCCATTCACGGCCTGCGCCACCCGCGGCGCACCCTCCGGCCCGAAGACGAGATCCGGCTCCGGTATCCAGACCAGACCGGTCTCCAGCTTCGCTTGCGCAAGGCGTGAGGACCAGATGCGGAGATCCGGCTCCGCATCCAGCTTCGGCGTCTGCATCGTGAACGCCCACCGCGTTCCGATCCGCATGATGCGCTGCCACGCCCCGCCCAGCGCCGGCTTGAGGGTGCCCCCGAAGTCGAGGACCGCCGGCTGCACATCGTCGAGCAGGATCTCCGACAGATCGATCAACGGAGCCTCCGGCTCTGCGCGCGTGCATCGGCGCGCGCCTTGGTGCGAGTGGTCTGAACCGAGACGTTGCCCGCTTCCTGCCGGACGACCGGCCGGAACAGCGACCCCTCCTCGACCGCGAGCTGCACGACCGCGGGCGGGGCCTCGCGTTCGGACCCGGGCTTGGTGATGTCGACCATCTCGCCACGGCTCAGCTTCATGCTGACGACATTCCGATCGATGCCGGCCATGCCGCCCACCCGGAACGACCCGCCGGTGTTGAATTTCGGCAGGTTGCTGCTGTCGAAGCCGAGACTGACCGCGCCAGCCTCCCCCCACGTCGTGGTGTTGATCGCGCCGATCCCGCTCGACGGCGATTTGCCAAAGACGGCCCCCAGCGCACCACCCAGCGCGCCGAGGATGCCGCCCCCGCTGTTTGCAGCGCCTTGACCGGCTTTCGAGAACAGGTTCGAGATCAGATCCGCGAGGCTGTTGAGCGCGTCCTCCATCCCCTTGGCCACACGATCGCGCCACCAGTTCTGAAACCAGTCCTTCAGGTCGCCGCCCATCGCGGCCTGGACGCCAGCCTTGAAGGTGTCGCGGAACACGCCGGTCTGCCGCGCCTTCTCGCCCTCGCTCCATTCGGTCGCTGCGCGCCGCGCCGCCTCGTCGGCGCCCATGCCCTGCCGCTCCAGTTCGCGGGCGCGTTCGCGGATGTCGATCTCGCGCTGAAGGAGGCGGATGCGCTCCTCGCTTTCGCCACGCGCCTGCGCGAGCCGCAGCTCGCGGTCCTGCGCATCCTCCGCGAACCAGCGCTCCCGTACCGCCAGCCGGGCGGCATCGACCTTGGCCTGGTCCGCCTCGGCAAGCCGGGTGGCCTCCGCCAGATCGCGGGTCTGGGCGTAGTAGAAGGCGATGCGACGCTTCAGCTCCACCTGCCGCGACAGGCTGTCCTCCAGCGCGGCGTTGTTGCCCAGCTGCGCCACGTCGAGCGCGACCTGCTGCTGCTCGTCCGCGATCTCCCGGGCGACCGCCTGCGCGCGCGCCGCTGCCAGATCCGTCATGTCCCGCTGCGCCAGCACGCGGGCCTGCTCGTGCGTCAGGCCGGTGCGCTGATACGCCTCGATTTGCTTTTCGAGATCCAGCCGGTTCTGGATGCGCTGTTCGGTCTCGCGGTCACCGCGTAGCCGAGCCGCTTCCAGTTCGTTCTGGAGGCGCAGCTGCTCGCGGTTGGTCGCGTCATAGGTGGTGTTGCGCCCCTTCTTCTCGCGCTTCTTCTTTTTGTCCTTGTCGAAGTCGACCGACCGCTTCGGAGCGGGCGGAGGCGCGGCGACGGGCTTCGGCGCGGGGGGCGCCGCTGGCGCGGTCGCAGTCGCAGCGTCGCCCAGTCCGAGGTTCTTTTTGATCTCGGCGAACCGGTCGCTGATGAAGGCCGCAGCCGACGATACCCACGACAGTATCCCGCCGAACTTGTCGACGAGCCAGCCCTTCACACCCTCGTAGACACCCTTGGCGGCCGACACGACGTTCGGGAAGACGCTGGCCACATAGGTGACCGCCGACCCGACAGCCTCCGATACCCAGGTCAGCACGCTGCCGAACCCATCGGCGAGCCATGCCTTGGCCGCCTCGTAGGCGGTGCGCAGCGGCAGTTCGAGATCCGGCACCATCGAAACGACGGCGTCGACCATTCCGTCCATGATCGAGGTCACGGCGCCGAGCAGGGCGTTCCATGCGCCGGCGAAGTCGCCGGACAGGAGCGCGCTGACTGCGGAGACCATGCCCTCCACCGCGCCGACGAAACCGCCGATCACAGACACGCCCGCGCCTAGCGTTCGCACCAGCAGCTCACCGACGATCGCCAGCACGCCCGCGACGACGACGCCCAGCACGTCCGCCAGCCCGCCGAGCAGGCCCATCAGCGCAGACAGCGCCGTTGCCGCAGGTCCACTGGCCAGCGTCGAGAAGATGACCCCGACCTTGCCGATGATCGCGGCGAGAGGAGGCCCCAGCGTCGTCGTCAGCTTGTCCCAGATCTGGCCCAGCACCGGCAGGATGTTGTCCCGCATCAGGATGAAGGCGCCGATCGCGAGCCCGACCGGACCGAGCAGCGCCGCCAGACGCGCGCCGACCATACCCAGCACCCGCATCAGGCCAGCCTCGCCGAGCATCTGCAGGATCGTCGTGACCGGCGAGACGATAAGAGCGATGGCTTTGCCGACCAGGCCGAAACCGGAAACAAAATAGGCGAGCATGTGCGCGCCGACCGCGGCGAAGATCGCGATCAGCGGCCCCATCAGCGAAGCGAGACCCGCGAAGGCCGCACCGATCATGTGGACCGCCGGCGACGCGCGCGCGATCATCTCCAGAAAGCCGGCGAAGGCGTTCTTGATCGCGGCCGTGATCGTCAGCAGACCGGTGTCGAGGCCGAGCGCAATCTTCACGCTCTCCCAGGCGACGCGGACGCGATTGCCCGCAGCCTCCGCGCCTTCGAGACGCTTGGCGATCTTGCCCTCCACGTCGCCGCCAGCGACGACGTCGGCATAGCGCTGGAAGCCCTCGCGCCCCTGCTCCATCAACGCGATGGCGGTGCGCGCCGCATCCGACCCGAAGATCGTCTTCAGCGCCTCGTTCTTGCTCTCGTCGGACAGGTCGCCCAGCGTCTTGCGCAGGACCTCCGCCTGTTCGGCGAGGGGCTTCATCCGGCCGTCAGTGTCGAAGAACTGGATGCCCAGCGTCTTCATCACCCGCGCGGCTTCATCCGATGCGGGCACGAGGCTCTGGATGTACGTCTTGAACGAGGTGCCGGCATCGCTGCCGCTGGAGAATTGCGTCGACGTGGCGGCGATCGCGGTCGCGAACTCGCCGAAGCTGACGCCGGCCGCAGCCGCCACACCGCCGCCCTGCGCGACGGCGAGCTGGAAATCCTCGAACCCGAACTTTGACGCGTCCATCGATCCGACGACCTGCTGCACCACGCGCGGCAGATCAGCGGCCGTCTGCTTGAACTGCCCCATGACGTCCGTCACGAGGCCAGCCGCAGGCGCGACGTCCGACATGCCGGCCGCGGCGAGATCCAGCGTGGCCTTCAGACCACCGCCGAGGATGTCCGCGGTCGACAGGCCGGCGAGGCCCAGCTCCTCGATCCCCGTCGCTGCCTCGGTTGCGCCCTTGCCCACGGTGGGGCCCAGCTGACGGGCCTGATCGGACAACGCCTTCAGTTGCTCGCCCGACACGTTGTCGAGCGCCGCCTCGACGCGCTTCATCTGCCCTTCGAAGCTGCCAGCACCCCGATCGACCGCTCGTACCATCGCCGCGAACGGCACGGTGATCGCGGCGGTCATCACCAGCCCGACGGTGCGGACGGTCTTCTCCAGTTCCTTGAACTTGTCGGAGACCTGTTCGGTGATCGACTGGACCCGGTGTGCACCGGTCTCGAAGTCGATGATGTCGGCGCCGAACTGGACGCGCGCCGCGCCGACGACAGCGATTGCCATGTGGTCCGGTCCTTTACTTGAGGGAGGCGCACCAGCCTTCGGCCGCCTTCAGCATGTCCTGCCACGCCATCGGCTTCGGCTTGCGGCGACTGAGCAGCTTCTCCAGCGGAGGCGGCTTCTTCACCCGGCCGAGCATGGCGCCCAGATAGACGCGCTCGATCGCGCGGTCGTGTTCGACCCGCACCGCCTCGGCCTTGGCCGCGACGGCGAGATCCAGGAGACGGGGCGTCCAGCGGAAGAACTCGGCCGGGTCAGTGCCCAGACCGAGTTCCAGCCAGACCGACAGCGCCCGCTCTATGCTCCAGCTGTCTCCGGCGCTGTCGCCGGCGCCCGAGGGCTTGCGGGCTTCTTCGCCTCCGGGAAGGAGGCGGTCATCGCCTCGGCCAGCAGCTCCGCCGCCTTCATGACGCCGATCTCCTGGATGAGGTTGCCGGCCTCCAGGTCGGTCAGCGCGCCATGCCGGGCGGCGAGGCCGATGCGGAAGACGGAGCGGATTGTCTTGCCGCTCCCCTTCAGCCGATCGCCGATCTCGTCGATCTTGATGTTGAGCTCTTCCTCGATCGCGCAGATCGCGTTGAAGTCCACGACGAGCGTGAACGTGCTGGCGAGGGCCTTGAAGGACACCTCGCCCTTGAGCTTGGCCGCCATGGTCAGGCCGCCGGCGTCATCACGGGCTTGCCCGAGATCTTGAAGGTCGCCGAGCCGGTCATCTTGTCGTCCAGCGGCGTTGCGCGACCATGGGAGGTGGCGAAGCCGTTGAAGTCCAGCGTTGCGCCGTTCGGAAAGGTGATGCTCCACCCCTCGACGATGCGACTTGCGAAATGGGTGGCGATCACCGCATCGTCAGCGAGACCGGGCACCAGATTGTAGGTCACGCTGACCTCGCCGGCATCCGCCAGCCCGGGCTTGAACTCGTGGAAGCCATCGGGGCTGGAATGATGCGTGAACTGCACACTGTCCCGGTTCATTTCCGGCGGGTTGATTTCGGTGATTTCAGCGAGGGGCGTCTTGGTGCTCGCGCCCGACTTCTTCGACAGGATCGTCTTGAAGCCGATGTCCGTCGCAGCGACGGTTTCTGCCATGGCTTGTCTCCAGTGGTGTTGAGGGTGGGGTTACTTGGCGAGCGGGGGCGTCGGTTCGGCCGCATCCTCGCCGGCGTTGGCGAGGCCGAGCTTGACCAGGGCGGCGCCGCGCTCCTTCGACACCTCCATCACGGTGCCGACCTTGCGCAGCTTTCCCTCCGCCTCCTGGTCGTAGAAGGCGGTCGTCACGGTGATCTTCATCGGGTGTCTCCTCAGGCGTCGTGCCAGACCGTCACGTCGATCGACTGGCGGAACAGGGGACCCTCGGCGTCACGCGTATCGAGCGTGCGCTGGGCCTGGATGAAGGTGCGCAGCCGGACGCGCTCGACGGTGACCCGCGCGCCGTTCAGCACCCCGCTGCGGCCCGCGATCTCCCGCGCGGCGTCGCGCGCATCCTTGTAGGTGCGGCCCCAGACGTCGGCCTGGACCCGCGCACGCGTCCACCCGCTGGAGCCCGTCATCATCAGCCCGGCGACCGAACTGATCAGCGTCAGGGTCACTGCCGGCAGCGGGTCGCCCTGCGACCGCAGACCCCAGCCGATCCGGCGCTCCACGAGCGAGGTGAGGGGCGCCGTGCCGAGCAGCACCGTGCGAAGCGCTTCCTCCATTCGGTCAGCCCTTCTTGCCGGCCGCGAGGATCGCGGCGATGCCATCCTCCGCAATGCCGCGGAGCGCGCGATCGACGCCGGCATCGTAGGCCGGGCGGATGAACGGCTCGGCCGGCTGGTGGTCGTTGCCGAACTCCTCCTGGATCGCCTGCGGTAGTGGCCCCGGGCCCACATAGACTTCGAACTGCGCGATCGGCTCGTTCACCGTCGCCTGATGCGGCGACAGGCGGGTGGACACCGCGACGCTGTTCGCCAGCTGGCCGCTACGTCGCGGCGCCTTGTCCCGCATGTCGTCAGCGATCGGCCGCGTGTTCTTGATCAGCACTGGGATGATCGTCTTGCGCTGGAGCGCCTTCGACATGGCGTCGAGCCGGCGCGCGATGTCCTTGGTGCCGGTGGACGTGACCTTCACCTTCATGCGGCGGGACCCTTCTTCTCGACGAGCGAGGCCGTCGTGATCTCGATTCCGACCCGCCGCCCTCGCGCTTCCTTGGTGCCCGTGACCTCATAGGTCGTGCCTTCGCAGGTGAGGCGGTACGTGCCGTCGATCTGGGCGGTCAGGCTGTCGTGACGCACGAGGAAGCGCGCCGTCAGCGACTGCTCGACCTGCGCCGCGCGGATCTGCTCGCCGTCGCTGACATCCGTCTTCTTCGCCCACCGCCTGCCGATCGGTCGGAAGGGGCCCGTCACCTGAGACAGACCGTCGTCGATCGTATCGGCCCGCAGGATCTCGATCCGCCGGTCCAGCTCGCGGCTGTCGATCGGCATCAGCCAATCACCGGCACGCGATCGACGTCGCACAGCATGGTCACGGCTGCGGGCGGCGTGTTGAGGTTTCCGCCGTCATAGAGATGCTGGATCAACATCAGCGCCGCAGCACAGAGGTGCGGATATTCGGTAGTGGCATCGACCGTACCGGCCACGAACTCCACGATCGTTGCACCGGCCGGGTCGATGATCGCAGGCCATTGCGTACTGAAGGCCAGCGACAAGACCTCCCCGGCAAGACGCCACAGCCCCGCACCATCGACGCTCGACGCCGCTGGATTGTCATAGGTCACCGTAGCAACCGAGACGACGGGCCCGATTGGCAGACGGACGGTCGTGGAAAATCCATCGAACCGCGCCAGCCAGGCGCGCCGCTGCATCGACACCCGGGCTCGCTTCTCGACCCACTGCAAGGCGGTTGCTCGGTAGACACCGATCAACGCTGCGTCGTCGTCGCTGTCCTGCCGAAGCTGCTGCGCGACGAGAACATCGGGCAACACTGCCGCCCCGTTGATAGGGGCGGCCTGCCGGATCGTCATGGCCATGGGCCGCCCCTTCTCTTACTTGGCCTTGTCGGCCTTGGACGCCGGCTGGCTCTTGCCATCCTGCTGCTCGGGCGCCGGCTTCGTCGCTTCCGCCAGCTGCCGCTCCAGATCCTCGATCCGGGTCTTGGCCGCAGCGTGCGCCTTCTCCGCCTCGGCGCGGCCATTCTGAGCAGCGTCGAGATCGGTACGGACGCGGCCAAGCTCCTCCCGCGTCGAGACATGCGCCTGCTGCTCGGTCGCGAGGGCCAGCTTCAGTCGATCGGCCGCCTGGGCGAGCTCGTCACCCTCGGCATTGGCGTCCGCCAGTTCCGACGTCAGCCGCTCGATCTCGCCGACCGCAGCGGTGGTCTGCTGATCACCGCCGGCAAGGATCGCATTGCCGGGGCCGCTGGTCGCGCGCTGCGGCGCATCGAGACCAAGCGCCAGTTCGCCACCCCGGCCGCCGAACGCGAAGCGCCGATCGCCGGGAGTGATGACTTCGGCGACGCTGGCGAGCGTGGAGCCGATCGGTCGATGGTCCTCGTTCACCAGACCGGCATCGGTCACGAACCCGGCAACGCCCAGACGGACGAAGTAGAGCTCGCTCGCCTCGCTGCGCTTGACCTGCTGGCCTGCCTCGAAGGTCTCGGGCGGGACCGCCTGCGTCTTGTAGTCCTGAAGGAACTCGATCATCGCATCCTCCTCAGCGAACCGTCTGGGCGACGGTGGTGGACTGATTGGCGCCGGCCGCGCCGTAGCGCGGGTCGAAGCCGACCAGCAGGGCGGACAGGAAGCTGGCGGCTCCGCCCACGTTGATCGACAGGCGGACGAACTTGAAGCCGCCGTTCTTGTCCAGATCCTCGGGACGGACGTTGATCGCCACCTGCTTGTTGTCGCCGGTCGCCTTCGCAATCTGGCCGATGGCGGAGCCGGCAACGGCCTTGGCACCGGCACCAGCGTCCGACGTGGCCTGCTCGACGATCGCGTCGATGGTCGCACCAGCGCCGAGGACACCGGTCGAGATGATCGCCAGCAGTGCGAAGAAGGTGCGCGCATCGACCCACGGCGTGGTCACCGTGCCGGGCGCCACCTGGGCGGGATTGATGACGGCCGCGATACCAGCGCGGTCCGACGGGTTCAGATTGCCGAACATTCTAGGGTCCTTCTGCTCCGGCCGTCACGGGACGACCGGCCCGCGCCAGGCGCGGGTCCGGGGCTGGGCTTCAGGCGCGCTCGGCGAGCGCGACGAAGTGCGACTTGGTGGTGACGCCGTTCGCAGGCGTGACCGGCTTCGACAGCACCGGCTGACCGCCGATCCGGAACACCCAGCGGAAGGCGCGGATGTTGTAGTCGAAGTAGAGGTGGATGGAGTCGGCGAAGCTGACGCCATTCTGCTTGCGGAAGGCCTCGTAGCCGTTCGGGTTGACGAACTGGATGTCGCCCGCCTGTCCGATCGAGCGCGAATGCTCGTTGAAGATCACGGGGCGACCCAGCAGCGTACCACCCGGCGACGCCTGATAGTTGGGATACCAGAGCGGCACCCCCGCCTCGGTCTTGATCTCCATCAGCGAGGGCAGCACGTCGCTGTTCATCAGCCAGCTGGCCTGCGTCGGCATGATCATGCGCGCGAACATCTTCGCGATGTTCTGCCGCACGACCGATGCGGCCGCCTGACCCGCTTCCTTCTGCACGAGGATGGTGGCGAGCGAGTTCAGCCACCCAAGCGGCTTCTCGACACCGTCGCCGTACATGAAGGCGTCAGCCGCCTTCCAGCGGATCGCTGCCGCGGCGTGGTTGGTCAGCAGGGTGGAAACGCGCGGGGCATCCTCCAGCAGTTCCTCGGTCGCGAGGACGAAGGCATAGAGCTCGCCGAGCTTCGTCTCGCGGGGCGTCAGCTCCATGCGACTGGGCTGCATCTGCTCGCCTTCGGAGCGCCATGCCGCGCGAATGCCGCTCGACCCCCACGGCGTCGTCTCGTCGCCCAGGCCGATCACGCGGTTGGAGGCGGTGGGATCGGGCGAGATCAGGTCCATGATCGGATCGTTGCCGTCGTCGAAGACGAGGTTCACGATCTGCTGGCGGAACTCGGCGGGCACCAGATAGCTGCCGGTGGTGTCGCCGCCCTCCATGTGGACGTTGGCCGGCGCGGCGAGCCGATCGTCGACGCGGTAGGACTGGCCTGCGGCGGGGTTGGCGACGCGAACCGCCTGGGCGAAGTCAGCGAGATTGGCGAAGCCGCCATTGTCCAGCTGCTGACGCGGCTGGGCGGGAGTGGTTCCGGAGGGCGGACCGGTCGAGGGAGGGGGCGCGGCCGGCTCGGCGCCGATCGCGGCAGCGGCCGCCATGGCGGCTTCGGCGCGCTGGATCTGCGCGGTCAGTCGCGCGAGCTTGGCGACGTCCTCCTTGTCGGCAGCCTCCTCCTCCGCGGTCAGATCCCGGTTTTCGGTGATGGCGGTGTTGAGGCGTTCCTGCTGCCGCTTAGCGACCGCACGCGCCTCCGTCTTCAACACTGCGATATTGATCGTCATCGCGTTTCCTTTCGGGCGCGTGGCCCATAAAAAAGGGCAGCCGAAGCTGCCCATGTCGTCCCGGTTGGACGGACCTGTTCAGATGGAGAGTGCCATCTCCATCGCCGCTGCCTGCCGACGCATCAGCGCCAGGCGGCTGCGGCTGGTATTGATCTGCGCCACGACCTCGCGCAGCGTGCTGATCCCGTCGATCGCGCCGTTCGCGAGCGCCTGACGGGCCGAGAAAGTCTTGCCGGAGCCGTGGATCGCGGCAACCTCGCCAGCCTTGAGCCCGCGGCCCCGCGCAATCGCGGCGACAAACTGGACGTTGCTCTCGTCGACGGACGCCTGGATCTCTGCACGGTCCTCGTCGGTCAGCGGGCCGTAGGGGTGACCGGCGATCTTGTCGGGATGCGACGCGATCAGCGTCGTCTTCATCCCGATCTTGTCCTCGAACCCGGACACGTCGGAGTGGCCCGACCGAACCCCGGCCGAGCCGATCTCGCCGCTGGTCGTGCAGTAGTAGGCGCTGCACTGGGTCGCCAGCCAGTGGGCGGCCGAGAAGCAGTAAGGGTCGGCGACGGCGACGATCGGCTTCGACTGCCTCGCTTCGAAGATCGCGTCACCGGCTTCCGCGCAGCCCCATACGTAGCCGCCAGGGCTGCGGATCGCGAGGACGACGGCGCCGACCTTCGGGTCGGCTGCGAACTCACGGACCCGATCGCCGATGTCGTTGTAGTAGGTCGCGCCGTACAGACCTCGCGGCGCCAGCGTGCCGGTGATCGGCATGATCACCGTCGCGCCCTCGCGGATCGGATCGGCCTGCTTGGCCTGCTGTGCCTGACCGCCGCCCATCACCGTCGCCAGATTGCGCAGGCTGTCGGGGATCATGGCTTCGATCGACCCGCTTTTCAGCATGGCGTCCAGGAAGGCCGGATGCATCGCCCACAGGGCGGATGCGACGATCGCGCGATCCATCTTAGTTCACCTTGTCCTGTGGTGCCGTTTCGCCGCCCGTGGCGGTGTCCGCGGCTCTGTTGCTGTTGAGGGCAGTGCGCGGGTCACGCGACCAGTCCTCGCCGAGCGGCGCGAGGCCGAACCAGCCGGTACGGATCTCGTCGATGCTCATCACCGACCCGGTCCGCGCCAGCACCGCGTTCTTCCACTGCGTCGCCGCGTCCCCGCGCAGCATGCTGTCGAGATTGAACTTGGCGCGGATGCCTGCCGCCCGAATGTCAGGCGGCAGGATGCGCACGGTGATCGCCTGCTCGAACCGGCGGGTGAGCGGACGCACGGCCCAGTTCACGAAGCTGCGCGTGTCCTGCTCGTTGTTGCCGGCGTTGCCACCATCGTCCGACACCATGGATCGCGGGATGCGCCAGTAGCGCGCCAGCTCCAGCGTGCGCTGCTTGAACAGGTCGACCAGCTGGTCGTCGTCGTTCGAGCTGGTGACGGCCTGATACTTCACGCCCTGCTCGAAGACGGGGATGCCACCCTTCTTCCAGGTCGACACACCATCCTTCAGGCGGCCGTGGGACTCGTCCGTCAGCTTCTGCTCGGTCGTCACGACGCCCGCCGGGCGGCGATCATTGCGGAAGTAGGCGCGGGCGCCGACCTCCAGCGCCAGCTGGAAGTCGATCGCGCCCTTTGCCTGCTTCCACGGCACCATTGGCTGAAGGCGACCGTCCGACAGGGTCGTGACCCAGAACAGCTGCTGCGGATACAGCCGGCGGGTGCCTTGCTCGGACTGGTAGCAAACCGACATGCTGCGCTCGCCCCATTCGGACGTCAGGCGCAGCGGGTTGAGCGGCCACACCTCGACGCCGTCGATGCCGACCGTAGGCTCCGCGAACGCCTCGCCCCGCAGGACTGCGCAGAACGCCATGGCGGACCAGAACTCGGCGCCGGTCTGGAGCGGGTTCGGCTCATAGGCGAGCGTGTTCGCCAGCGGGAAGTCGTTGCGCGGACCGTTGTCGTCCCGGAACTCCAGCCCGAGGCTGCCGAACGCCTCCGCGATGATGGAGGTGCAGAAGAACACCGCTGCGACGCGTGCGGCGGTCTCTGCCGTGTTCGCCTCCAGCGGCAGCGCCGACAGGACGTTCCAGACCTCATCACCGAAGAAGCGGCCGTCCGTCACGTTCGACGGGGCAGGGCGCCCCGGAACGGGACCGGCACTCATATGCCCTTCGGAGGTGTTGAACCCGCGACGGGCGCGGACATAATCGTCAGGTCCCATCACAAAATCACCATCCCACGTTCGTTGTAGACGAAGCCGCCAGGGGCCTCCGGGTTCAAGGTCATCAGCATCGCGGCGGAGAACATCGCGGCTGCCGGGTCGATCTTGGCACTGGCCGATTGCTTCATGATAGCCACGCCATTGGCGCCGCGAGGTTCTTGCTTCACGTTGCCGATGCACCAATTCATCAGCTCTGTTCCGCCATGCCTGACGGTCCGCGCGGCGCACTTGCGAGCCAATCCCTTGATGGCACTGTTCAGACGCCAGCCTTGCGCGATCGCCTTCAGCATTTCGGGCGGAAAGCCTTCGGCCGACAGCTCGTCAACGATCGCGGCGACGCCCGCCGGGTCTAGGCCGATGCCCTCCGCCTCCGGCAACAGGCCCGCATCGCGCACCTTCACGAACACCTCGACGACGCCCCGCACGTCCTCGGTCAGATCGTCGTCAACGGCGTCGGCATCGCCGATCGTCTCATCGTCGAGATCGATATCATTGGGCAGGACGCACTTGGTAAGCGTGCCTTCCTTGACCAGCTCGTCGAGCTTGGGCGCGATGTCCTTCCGGCGGTCCCACACCACCGACCACGCCCAAGCATGCGCCCAGATCAACCAGCGCTTGCTGCCCTTCTCACGCCCGATCAGACACAGACCCAGAAGATCGTCCAGACCACCGCCATCGACCGAGCCGACGATGACCTCGCTGCGGGCGATCAGGTCGTCGAGCGATAGCGCCTTGACTGCGCAGCGCGGCCAGTAGGGCGCCCCCTGCCACCGGTCCCGCGCAAGGCGCTGGCCGATCTCGACGTTCAGATACTTCGCCAGCACGATCTGCTCGGACGTATCCCCGTCCTCGCCGCGACCTTCCTTCGTAAGCCGGAGCTTGCGCTGGATGAAGTTCACCGACTGCGACCGCCCCAGGTTGGGATTGGTCACATAGAAGTTTGTCGGGTCGAGATAGGCCTCGTCCTCTCGCATGTGCTTCGGCCACTCATAGAGCATGCCGAAACTGCGCGGATCTTCTATCGTCCCGTCCCGGACACCACGGAAGTAATCCAACCGATCCTTGAAGACACCGGCCGGACGCTCGTCACTATGCGTCGTCAGGTAGATGACGAAGCCTTCCGGCCGCGACGCCAGACCGCCCGTAGCCTCCTCAAACATCGACTCGGCGCTACCGCGCTTGCCGAAGATCCACAGCTCGTCGATCAAGACGAAGCCAGCCTTGCTACCGCCGACCGTCTGCGTATCCGCCGCGATCACGCGAAGTTCCGCGCCGGTGACCCGGTGCTTGATCATGCGCTGGTTGTCGACGACGTGCAGGAGCGCCTTCAGCTTTGGGTCCGCCCGCACCATCGACGCCGCAGGCCCGAAGCTGTTGTTGGCGATCTTCTGCGTCGGAGCGAGGATGCTCAGCGCCGCATCATGCCGCCAGTTGCGGATCAGGGCGGTGAGCATGATCCCCGCCGCGATCGTCGACTTGCCATTCTTCTTGCTGATGAGGAGAAGGAACTCCTCGATCAGCCGTTGCCCCGACTGCGCGTCGTAGGCCCCAAAAATGGCGCCCACGAGGTCGAACACGAACGGCTCGCAGGCCTGCCCGAAGGTAGGCTGTCCGGCCACGTCCACCATGCGCAGCGACTTGAACACGTCGAGCGCGGCGGCCGCCTCCCCGGCGAATAGCGGAGCGAACGGGACCAGAGACCGCCGCTCGACGATCCGTTGTTCCCAGTCCAGACAGGCAGTCGTCCAGACCGGCTGCTGGACGATCATGCGATCGTCAGTTCAGCAGACCGGGCGGTGGAGCCGGGGGCTCGTAGCAGCCCCGGATGCCTTCCGCAGCCTCTTGAGCTTCGGCCTTCTTGCCCTTCCGTTCCTGACGGGGAGTGGGTGCCGACATGCTCTTCGACAGATCGTCGAGCCGGGCCTTCTCCAGGCGACGACCCAATTCCTTCTCCGCCGCGACCGATCCATCCGCCGCCTTCGTGTTCAGGCGGTTGAGCTGGACCATCTCGAACCGGATGGCCGCCGCGTCGCGCTGGGCAACCTCGGAAGAATAATGTTTGCGCAGCGTGGGGACGGACACCCCGATCGCCGTTGCCGCCTCCTTTGTCGTCATGCCGCGTGCAAACGCCAGCAGGACCTTGTTTGAATTTTCACGAGACCAGACATGCTCCGGTCGCCCACGGCCCTCCCGGCGCGGCTGCACGGGGTCGCCGAACAGGTCCACGTTCGAAAAATCCGCGTTGCCCAAAAAAAATCTCCAGATGGGAAGGCCTGTGGTCTGGGACCGATCGGCCTTCCGGACTTTACACCCCCCCCCGGGTCACTCGCCACGCCGGTTCTCCTCGCGCGCCTTCGCGCTGTCGTGACACGGCTTGCACAGGCACCAGAGGTTCTGGTCATCCCAGAACAGGTCCGCGTCACCACGATGCGGCGTCTTGTGATCCGCCACCAGCAGCGACGTGTCCGCCTCGATCCGACCGCAGCCGGGCCACTGGCAGGTGAACAGGTCGCGCAGCAGCACGGCCATGCGCAGCTTCTGCCATCGCGCCGTCTTGTACCAGCGACGCCATGGCCGCTGGTCGCGTGCCCGGTCGCGGTCCTGCCGGGTGACCGGCACGCTCGACAGCTTGGACCGCAGCGGCTGGAGACGCGGGGTCAGGCTGGTCAGCTTGGCCACGCGTGGTCCTCGAAAGCACGAAGGGCGGCGAGACCGAAGCCGCGCCGCCCTTCATGAAGGTCAGGAGAGATGCAGAGCGCCGCCCGAAGGCCCGTCCCAGCGTGATAAGAAATAGGCAGTTTCCGGCTCATAGACGAACAAAAGAATTTGCCGTCGCTGCACTTTTAGGCCCTTGACGGGCTCCGGCTAGGATTTCTGCCACTTTGCGAGACGCAGATCGCATGGAGCGCCCGGCCGTACCGCATACGCAGCCCGTCCGCCCCGCGATCGAGCCCCATCCGGCCGAGCAGCTTGACCCACGAGACTTCACGCTTGCCCGCCGCCAGTTGGGCGATGGCGAGCCCGACGAGCTTGCGATCCGCCGGGTCGATCGCGTTCAGCCAGCCGAACGCCTCCTCCATCTCGGCGACCTCCTCGCGCGTCTGCGACGCCAGCTTCAGCGGCACGTCGCTGCTGCGACCGTCACCGCCGCGCGCGTCATAGTCACCGGCCAGCGCATCGCGCGAGATCTCCGGCCAGGCCGAGCGCAGGCGCTGCCAGCCGCGCTCGCGGTCCGGCGTGCGCCAGCACGTCAGCATCGCCTCGACGAGGCGGTCCTCCACCTCACTGAAGGCCAGCCCCGTAGGGGTTGGGAGGGTAGATTGATCCCTCCCAGATGTGGGAGGGTTGTTGGGAGGGTAGGAACCGCAGAAATCAGCCATTTGTTGAGCCTATGGGAGCTTGGGAGGGAAATACGGGAGGGTTACTCATGTGCGCGCCTGTGTGCGCCTGCGCGCCTGCACGCACGGCAGGCTTCCGGAAACTGCCTCCCACCTTCCCACACCCTCCCGGAATGGCGGAAATCCGCGGTTTCTGGCGCGTCCGCACCCTCCCACGGCATGGAGGCTGGGAGGGTCAGAGCGGTTCGTCATCGGTGTAAGCCCCTCCGATGGAGGGGTCGGGGGAGGGCGTGGAGGCCGGCTGGCCATCCTTGGTGCGCGGCGAGGGCAGGTCGTCCGCGATCGGCTTGCCGTGCCCGTCGACAAAGTCGGAGGCGCTGTAGAGCGCCCACATGCCGTCCCAGACCATCGATGAGGACTTCCGCTTCTTGAAACCCTTCTTCTCCAGCTGAGCGGCCAGATACTTCGGCGACCACGGCTTGCCGTTCGCCGGCAGCAGCTGCGCCCAGGCCTGCCACGCCGCGAACAGCTCGTGGAGCAACGTCGAGCCGATCGTCTCACCGGGCGCCTTCTCGATGCACAGGTTCAGGAACTGACCGAGGATGTCGTTCTCCTCCTGATAGCTGCGCGTGGCCTCCATGATCGCCTTCGGCCGCGGCAGGCCGCTGTTCAGATAGGTGAGGGCACCGCGCACCATCCGATTGAAGATGCCCACCGCCTCCGCCTTCAGCTTCGCCTTCAGCAGCGGATCGGCCCGCTCGGTCGGCACGATCACGTCGAAGGGGATGATCTCGACGCGCCGCTGGATGCCGTGGTCGGTGCCGATCCTCGGCTTGTGATTCGCCGCTACCGTGTTGGTGAACGTCACCTCGAGCTGGAACGGAGGCTTCAGCAGCTCGCGCACACCGCCGATCGGCTCGTCACTGGTCATCGACTTGATCAGGCCATCGCTGAACTTCGACCCTTCCTCCGGCTCGTTCGCATAGACCATGCGCCGGCCGGCGAGCGCCGCGAGATCAGGCGAGGCGTCGGAGCCCTTGCGGTACTTGCCCTGGTCGATGAACGTCTCGATCGCGGCCGCCCAGGCATAGTCGCCCAGAATGTGCGCCATCGTGTTGAGCCACACGCCCTTGCCGTTCGATCCCTGCCCGTAGAAGATCGCCATCTTCTGCGCGTCGGCGAGCCCCAAGGAATTGTAGCCGGACCACACGTCCAGGAACTGCCGCATCTCCGGATCGGGTTGCACCTCCTCCAGGAACGCGTCGAAGATCGGACTGCCGGCATCCGGATGATATTCGGTCGCGGCGATCTTGGTGATCCGGTCCTTGCGCTCGAACGGCACCAGGCGCACTCGTGCCGCCTCGCCGGCTTCCGGCCGGGCGAAAACCAAGGTGCCGTTGCCCACGTTCAGGCGCAGCGGGTCCTTGTCGAAGTCGTAGGTACGCGCCGCCAGACGCGCCTCCGCCATGCCCGGCAGGGCCTTGATATGGCTCGCGCCCTCCGACGTGCGGCCCCATTTCGAGATGGTGTCGGACAGATAGGTGACCGTCCCGTCGCGGGCGACCTTCACCACCCGATCCAGCTTCTCCCGCTGCTGCTGCTCGTGCGCCCGGATCTGCTCGGCATCCCAGCCGTCCTCCGGTGCCTCCGGTACGCCGGACTCGCGCACGAGCTCGGCTTCGTCCTGGATGGCACGCATGGTGTCCTGCACCGCGCGGCCGAGCAGCGGCACCGCCATGTCGCGGCTCCACCGCTTGCCGTCCCAGGCCAGCCAGCCCCACTGCTCGACGAACAGGAAGTTCGACCCGTAGCGCCGCATGAAGCGCTGGAGGTTGCCGAGGTCCGTCTGTGGCAGGAGCGCGCACTTTCGCGCCAGATCGATCTCATGATCGCCCTCCTGCCCCTTCTCCTGCCGCGCCAAGGCAAGCGACCCTCCCGGCTGGGAGCTTGGTCCATTGTCTCCGCTGGAGGAGGGGGTGCGGGGACGGGAGGGGCCGCGATCGGCGCGGCGACGGGCGCCCTCGATCACCGACGTCAGATCACGCGGGTTCGCGATACCGGCGGTCAGCCCGTTCTCGATCGAACTATGGTGAAGAGCGACATCATTGAAGCCCGACACCGCGGCTTGCAGCACGGACCGCGCCATGCCCTCACCAAGCGCGCCAGCACCCACCAGCTGGCCGACACGGAAGGCGCTGGCATTGGCCTGAGTGTTACGCCCACCAAGGCCGGTATTGCGCAGCTTCTCCTCCTCGCCCGCCAGCGCCGACAGCGCCCACTTGCGCACTGCCACCTCAACGGGATCATCGCTCCCCGTCACGCGGCGGGGAGGGGACGAGGATGTGGACGCCGGCTGGTCGCCGGCGGCTTTCTTGTCCTTGCCGGCCTTGGGCGCGCGCAGGATCGCGATCAGCTCGGCCGGAGCGTCCGCATAGGCGGCCGGGTCGCGCCAGTCGCCACGATCGCGCAGCCAGCGATACTCGCCAGTGGCACTGTCGGCCGCCTCGAGGCAGCGGCTGGGCGCGCCGATCACGTATCCGCCGGCACCGCGCACGTCGACATGATCGGGCAGGTTGCCGCGGTTGCGGATCGGTTCGCCGTCCGGCTGTCGGAAGTAGACGTGGACGCCGCCAGACGGCGTCATGGCGGTGACCGAGCGCGGCAGCGGCACGCCCATCTGGGCCTCCAGCGCCGCCTTCAGCTCCTCCAGCCCGCACAGGCGCTTGACGATCTCGCCGGCTTCGTCGTGCTGCACCTCGCCAGTGGCGGGGTCGATGACTTCCTCCCAGCGTGGATCGAAGTCGATCACGAAATAGCCGTTCACGCCCTGCGGCAGGCCGATCATGGCGTCCGGATTGCGCCGCCACCATTGCAGGATCTGCGGCTCGTCGAGGGTCGCGGCCTTCAGGCCGTTGCCGATATAGGGCTGCTTGGCCTTGGCGCGCCGCTCCTGCTTCGTCCGCTGGTCGACGTAGAACGGCCCATCGCGCTCGCGGCACGGAAACACCGGCCAGCCGAGACGAGCATATTGGAGCGCTGCCTGCCCCATGGGCGACAGCGAGGAATTGGATGCCACGGAAGATGCCCCTGGATGATGGTGCGCAGGCTATTCCCGGCCTGCGAGCGGGGCAGGGGCGCCGACCGCGCCCGGTGGATCGTCAGAAGGGGACGTCATCGTCCAGGTCGTCGGCGAACCCGCCGGTCGAGCCGCCCGGTCGACCAGCGGACCCTCCGCTGCGGGCACCGCGCCCCGCGCCGTCGCGCTGGCCGTTCTCCTGCCCGTTCCCCGGCCCGTCGAGCATCACCAGCTGGGCCTGGAAGCCTTGCAGCACGATCTCGGTCGAATAGCGGTCGTTGCCGGACTGGTCCTGCCACTTGCGCGTCTGGAGCTTGCCCTCGACATAGACCTTCGACCCCTTGCGCAGATAGCGCTCGGCGACGTTGGCCAGGCCCTCGTTCAGGATCGAGACCGAGTGCCACTCGGTCTTCTCCTTGCGCTCGCCGCTGTTGCGGTCCTTCCACGTCTCCGACGTGGCGATGCGCAGGTTCACCACCTTGCCGCCATTCTGGAAGCTGCGGCTTTCCGGATCACGACCCAGATTGCCGACGAGGATCACCTTGTTGACGCTGCTCATACTGCCCCCATCGTGCGCAGGCGGACGTTCAGCCGCTGCATCCTGCTGCTCTTGAAACCAATGACGCCCATCGCGGTGAGCGCCTGACTGAAACCACGGGCACCGGCGGGCCGGATGCCCTGCGCGTTGCACCAGTGCTGATGATCCTCGAACAGGATGCACGTCGGCGTCCGCTGTCCGTCTGCCTGCTCCAGCCGGTCCTCCGCCCAGGCGGTCACCACGGGATCGACGTCGCCGGCCGCGCCGAACGTCTCGATCGCGGCGTCGCCGGTGAAGACATCGGGGAGGCCAACAACCGTCCACGCCCGCCGCGCGACCGGACACCGCTTGGCGATCTGCGCCGCACGCACGAAGGCGATGGCGTCCCGCAACCGGTCGCGGTCGTCCATGATCGCCGGTCGCTCCGGTGCCGACAGGGCCGCGGCCTCCGCCTCCATGGCGGCGATCGTCCGCTCCATCCGCTCGAACGCGTCATAGAAGGCAATGCGGAAGTCGAGTGCCCGGTCACCCTTGAAGCCGCTGACCAGCACGACGAACCCCTTGCGGTTCATCGTGTAGTAGTGGCTGTCGCGCTCACCGAAGCCAGTTTTGACCTTCGCCGCTTTGAGCCCAAAAGTGGGCCCAATGTCAGGGCGCAGGTCAATCAGACGCTCGATCTCGCGCAGCACGTGCGTATGCCGCCGCCCGAACGCCTCCGCCACGTCGCGGCTATCCGCGACGACCGCGCCGTCCTCGACGCGGACGAGCTGCTGAAGCGCCGTCATGCCGCACCCATCGCGGCGCGGATGCTGGCCAGCCTTGCCTCGGCAGCTTCTGCCCGGGCCTCCGCTTCTTTCGCACGCCCTTCGGCCGCTGCCAGATCGGCGGGGTCAGCTCCGGTAGTGACCCGGCGCGCAAGTTCGGAAATCAGCGCATGCGCCTCCAGCGCCGACAGATCGACCGCGCCGGACGACGCTACGGGCTTCGATGCCTGCATGACGCCGGCGAGCAGATCCTGCATCGCTTGGTTGAATGAGGTGCCGTCGGCGGTACGCCGGCGGATCTCCTCCAGCACTGGGCCGGAGGCAACGAAGCTGATGGTCTTCTTGTCGGCAGGATTGGGCATGGGAGGATCCTTCTCAACAGGAGGCGCCGCGACGCTGGCGGCGGGAAGGGGCGAGGGAGGTGCGGACGGTGCCGGCGACGTGCCGCGCCCCCGTCCAACGATCGCCATGATCTTGGCTGCCGCCGCGTCGACCTCCGGGTCCACGCGCGTGATCGACGGCTCCGGCTTGGCGATCGGCAGGGCACCGGGGCGCACGCGGCCGAGCAGGATCTCGCGGCCGGGACCGTAGCCGCCGCGCACGGTGATCTTGCCCGCGTCAGCCAGCTCGGCGAGCAGCGTGCGCGCCAGCTCGGTCGACTGGAAGTTGAAGCGCTCGCAGATCGCGGCGTCGGCCGGCATCGGATGACCCGCCGAGATGGCGTTCTCGATCCAGTCGAGCATGATCTGCCGGTGGAGCTTGGCGTGGGCCATGGCGTCAAACCCGGAGCGGCATGAGGATGAAGGTCATTTCGCAAATCCCGTCATCGCGCCCGTCGAGAGGATCAGGATGCGTCGATAGGTTGGGGCGGACACACCCTCGACGCGGATCAGGTTGCTGGCGATCATCGCCGCCAGGACGGCGGGCACCGCATCGGCCGGCAGGCCCGCCCGCTCGGCCAGCTGCTTGTCGGTGGGGCAGGGGCGCCCGCGACTGGCGAAGCGCGACAGCACCGGCAGCAGCGCGTCGATAGACGCGGCTTCCGCCGGCACGACCGGCCCGGCCACGGCGCGCAGCATGGGCCGCTGCGGCTTGGTCAACGCGCACGCCTTCGAGGTGCGGACCGCCTTGTAGTTGAAGACGGTCGGATCGAGGGGCGCTCGCGCCCGGGTCAGCATCACGAGCCCGCGGTCCGACAGGTCGCGCATCCGCTTGGCCCCGGCCGAGCCGATCGGCAGGCAGGCGCGCGTCGCGTACAGGAAGGTGTCGCCAGCCTTGGCCGTCTCCATCCATGCGTCGATCCGGGCCGGCGCCGCGACGATGCCGGGCGCTTCGTCCATCATGTGGACGGCGGGAAGGGTCGCCATCACGGACGCCTCCATCGGGTGAGCGAGGCGAGGCGCACCGTCGTGCGTCCCGCCTCGCCGTCACGCGCGCAGGCTAGGGGGATTACCCGGCGCGTGATCTGGGGAAGTCGAATCATGCAGCGCGGCCGGGCAGCGCCGTGGAGGCGGCATCGAACCACCAGCCCAGCGGCCGCATGTTAAAGTGCCGCGCCTTCACGCCCATCACGCGGTGGATCGCTGCGCCGATCGTCATGCCCGGGACCATCTCGCCCAGCACCATGCGCTCGACATAGTCCGCAGGCGTGCGCAGCAGCTGCGCGGTCTCCTCGATGCCGCGGTGCGCGACGAATTGGCCGAGCAGCCGCGCGCCTTCGTTCGGCACGACGGCCGGAAGCCGGAGCTTGTGCATCACTGGTCCCCTTTCATGATGGTCAGCAGCTCCGCGCGCATGTGCGCGGAGACACGAATGAGTTGGTCGAGCTCGGCGAGGATCTTCTCGGCGTCGTCGGCATCGAGTTTGCCGTCCGAGAGGCCGGCGCAGATCGCGGCCGTCGTGTCGCTCTGCTCCTTCGCCTGCCTTGCGAGCAGCGTGAGCAGGTCCTCCCGGGTTGCGGGCGCATCGGGCAGTGCGACGAAGGTCCCGTCCGCCATGGTGCATAAAGCGGCGGTGACGATCGCCTCGCCGGCAACCGCCTCCAGGTCACGAACGATGTCGACGGGTGCGAAACACTCGGCCTCAGCCGGATTGAGCGAGGCGTAGCGGGCGATCGCGCTCTTGCCGACGCGGGTCAGCGAAGCGGCCGCCTCGATCCCGCCGACCTTCGCGACCAGCTCGCCGAAGCGCACCTTCAGGATGCGGCCCTTGACCGCAGTGGAAGCGATCATGGTCACGCCACCGCCTGCTGGGAAAGGTCGGCAGTCGTTCCCGATGACGGACCGCACCCGGCTCCGGCAATGTCATGGCCATGACAGCGCACGGGCATCATGCCGCCACCACACAGTCTTCAGGACATGCGACAGCCACCGTCCGGCCCATAGGCCAGATGATGTCTTCGGCCGTCACGCCCAGATCCAGTTCGGCCGCCTTCTCGAAAACGGCCGGCTGGCGACCAGCGGGAATGCGACCAGCGGTTTTCCAGCTCTGGACCGTAGACGGGGCTTCTCCCAAGGTGTCCGCCATTTTGCGGGTGCCACCGAAGGCGTCGAAGAGGGTACGTCGCTCGCTCATGAAGCGTCGTGTACGACTCAATCGCACAGATTACAACGAAGATTTCGTACAGACAGCGTGCGAATAAATCGCGCATTGGCTCACGACATGGAACCGGTTGCTCCGAAACTGAAGGCGCTACGCGAGCGCGCCGAGCCCAAGGTTACGATCAGGGCCATGGCCGAGGCTCTTGGTCTCGCCTTGAGCACCTATGCGGCATACGAGGACACGAAGAAGTCGAAGCGCGAGTTTCTGCCGGTTCCATTCGCTCGCCGGGTGGCAGACATCCTCGTCTTGCACGGCATCGAACGAGCAGAGGTGATGGAGCTGGCCGGCGTCGTGCCGCGGGAATCAGCACCAGAAGGCCGCGACATTCATGAGGACAGGCTAGAGGTAATCGGATCGGTGGCGGCTGGAATATGGCGGGAGCAGAGCCACTGGCGCGCCGAAGAGCGATACACGATCGTCGTTCCGCCATCGCCGATCAAGGGTGCCGTGCGCTTTGCTGTGCGCGTGGATGGTCAGTCGATGGACAAGGTCATTCCCCCGGGTTCCGAACTCGAATGCATCGACGTCCGCGCTAGCGGCCTGTCACCAAGGCCTGGGGACTTGGTCATCGTCGAGCGCACTGCTCATGACCTGACCGAGATGACCTGCAAGCGCCTGGTCCGGGAGGATGACCGCTGGCTGCTGCGCTGCGAATCGACTTCGCCCGAATTCCAAACAGACATAGAGATCGGAAATCCTGACGCAGACGTGCACCACGACGATCATGTGCGGGTGATCGGGATCGTCGTTCGCGCCCACCAGCAGCACTTCTTCAAACGATGAAGCGCATCATCTTCTTTGCGCTTGCTGTGTCGGCGTGTGACGGCCCTCCAGCAGACAAGCCGAGGGCCGCGCCGGTCAATGGCAGAACTTACGTTGAGACGAACGACGATTTCATGGGCGGCCTTAGTCTTGTCTCAACCGAGAGCGCGCTAGTCGAGGGGCAGCGCCCCGAGATCTCTGCCTCGTGCAATCAGGACGGCGCTCCATCGCTGCATCTTTCCCTCGTGCATGCGCCTGATCGGCCGCCTCCTCTTCGCGGCGTGTTCGCTGACTTTAGGTTTGGTGGCTGGCCTAAGCAGCATGTCGAGATGGCCTGGTTCGACAAGGGCCGCTGGATGCCCCGCGAGAAGGACGCGGACAGGAGGCTCGTGCGGGCGATGCTGAAGGCTGATCACGTTTCGGTTACGATGCCGGGTGCCTACGTGGCAAAGCGCGAGTTCGAATGGGACATACATACGTCGCCAGCCGATGTGCGACGCATGCGAAAGGCATGTACGAAATAATCGTTTGACGCGTACGAACTGTTCGTACAGATAGCGGGCGGCCGCCGGCAATGTGACGCCCGGCGGTCAGGAGACCGCTATGCGCACCCATCCCCAGCACCATGATGGCGTAGGCACCGACGCCTCGCTGCATGCCTTCATGCATTCGCTCGGCCACGAGCAGTCCGCGACGCCGGCCGTCGCGCTTCCCCCCGCCCGCGTCCCGTCCTACCGGCCCGCGTCCCGCGACGTCGGCCGCACCGTCCGCCGGCTGCGCGCCCGGGGCATCACGCCCCCGCAGGCGGTCACGCCACCCGCACCGGACGCGCCCTTCGCCAAGGGCCTGATGATCGCCACCCCGATCGTCATCTTCCTGTGGATCATCATCAGCCTGATCGGCGCCTACGCCATGGGTCGTATCTGATGATCCGCGCCATGCCCAAGGTCGACCGGCGCCGGGTCCGGTATCTCGCCCGCCGCCAGTGGCGGACCGTCTTCATCCCCGTCGCAGTGCTGAACGTCGAAGGCTTCGGCCGTGCACTGGTACGCTGGCAGCACATGGAGACGCGCTGGAGCGACAAGAACGCCCGGCGCCTATGGCGCCTGCCGGCTGAAGCGCTGGAGGCGCACTGATGTACGCCAAGGCATCCAGGACGATGCAGCACGCGCACCGCGTCGATCTGCCCCACCCCGCGCGCGGCTTCATCATGCCGGGCGACCGGGTGGAGCTTCCGCCGCTGCCGACCATGTCGATCCGCCAGCTTCAGAACGAGCGGCAGCAGCTGCTCGCCGAGCTGGTGCAGACCGAGCAGCACATCACCATCGCCAAGAGCCGGGACGACACCCGCGCCGCCTCGCAGCTGCGGCAGCGCAAGACGACGCTGGAGCAGCGGATCGCACAGGTGAAGGCCGCCATGTCGGCGAAGAACGCCGGCAGCGTCTGGGACCGCTTCATGGCCGCCGCCCGGGAGATCGTGGGAGAGGTCGACGCGAAGCGGATCGAGGCCCGCGTGCACCAAGGAAGCGCGCGGTGAGCCGTCCCAGCCGCACCACCTCGTTCCTTGCCGGAGCGCTCGTCGGTGGCGCCCTGTCTCTCTTGCTGGAGGTTCGTTTCTGATGCTCGACACCCGCAGCATGCACACGCCGAAGCCGGAGGCACCGCTCGCCGACTTTGCGCCGCTCGCCCAGGAGATCAACGACAGCCCGCCCCTGATGGCGGTCTATGCCGCGCCCGAATGGGGCGAGCTGTCGAATGAGGGACAGCAGTGGGTCGCCGCCCTGGTGCGCGAGACGATGAAGCGCTTTGGCGGCAAGGCGCCGCGCCGCGTGCACGTCTCCACGGATACCAACGTGCGCTGGTCCGTGCGTCACTTCTTCCGCGCCGGGCATTGCTACGTCGGCGGGATCGTCCTGGGCTTCGCGCCCACCGTGTTCGCCTTCGGCGCCGAGTTGATTACTGGCGAGACTAAGGGGATCGCCCTCATGATCGGCCCCTTCTGGCTCGGCTTCGCGGCTGCGAGGCACGACGCGTGAGCCCGCAGGACGCAGCGATGCAGATCGCCGGCTGGGCGGCCCAGCGCGCGACCGAGGCGATCGTCGCCCGTGCGGCCGACCGGGTGAAGCGCGGCGCCAGGCGCCGCGTGGCCACCGTGGCGCGCTCCTGCCGGGAGCGCCTGCGGTGACCCGCTCGCCCATGACCTTCGTCGGCACCGATACGCCTCCGCGTCGCCGGAGCGATTGGGCCGACCTTGGGCGCACGGCCGTCCAGCTGCTCGCCGAGCGCGAGAAGGCCTATCCGGCCATGGTCAAGGACGGCCGGCTGGAGCAGGCCCTCGCCGACCAGCGCATCCGCACCATGCGCGCGATCGTCGCGCTGTGGCGGGTCGTACTGGAGGGCGGGGACCTGCCGGAGCCGTCAGCCTTCGGCGACCGGTTCGGCGCCAGCTGGCAGGAGATGCTGGAGGACGCCGACCGTGCGGCCGGACGCGCGCGGGATCTCGCCGGCAGGAAGCGGGGCGACCGTGACGCGGCCGTCCAGGCCGAGCTGGTGACCGCGCTCGCGTGGCAGCACCAGCCGGTCTGCGGCAGCGCCGGCCCGCACATCTGGCTGTCCTACGAATATGCCCGGTGGGAGAAATGCCGCGAGACGGAGAGGCCGCACTAATGGCCAGCCGCGCCCACAAGCCCGATCCGGGGATCACCCGGAGCCACCCCGACGTCATAGCGTTCGCCGAAGCCCTTGCGCGTGCACATGTCGCGCGGGACATTGCGCGCGCCCGTGAGGACCGATCCATTGCGAACCCTGATATACGCCCGCTACAGTAGCCAACTCCAGAACCCCCGGTCGATCGAGGACCAGATCGCCGCCTGCCGCGAGCGCGCCGATCGCGAAGGCTGGACCGTCCTCGACGTCTATCACGACTATGCGATCTCCGGCGCGGCCGGGCTGGAGACCACGCAGCGCCCGGGGCTGCACGCGATGCTCGCCCACGTGGAACGCGGGGGCGTCGACCAGATCCTGACCGAATCGACGGACCGGATCGCGCGCCACCAGGGCGACGCCTTCACCGTCCGCGAGCGGCTTCAGCATGCCGGCGCCCGGCTGTTCACCCTGATGGACGGCGAGGTCGACGAGATCACCGGCACGATCAAGGGGCTGTTTGACGCGCGCATGCGCAAGGACCTCGCCGCACGGGTCAGGCGTGGTCAGAAGGGCAACATCACGCAGGGCCGCGCCGCGTCGGGCGTCGCCTACGGCTACCGCCGGGTGACGAAGATCGATGATCGCGGCGAGCCGATCCGGGGCCTGCGCGAGATCGACGAGGACCAGGCCGAGATCGTGCGCCGCATCTTTCGGGAATATGCGGCAGGGCAGAGCGCGCTCGCCATCGCCAAGCGTCTGAACGAGGATGGGGTCCCCGCAGCCAAGCGCGGGATCTGGCGGTCGACAGCGATAATCGCCAGCCAGAAGGTCGGCTTCGGCATCCTGTGCAATCCCATCTACATCGGGCGGCTGGTCTATGGCCGAAGCAAGGGCGTCGTGGACCCGAAGACGCGCGAGCGCCGCACCGCCCGGGGCGATGGCGATCTGCACGAAGGGGAGGCGCCGCACCTGCGCATCGTCGATCAGGCGCTGTGGGACGCGGTACAGGATCAGATCGAGCGGCGTTCGTCGACGCGGCCGGAGCGACAGCGCCGCCCGAAGCACATCCTGTCGGGTCTGGGAACCTGCGGGACATGTGGCGGCAGATGGATCATCACCCATGCCGGCTATTGGGGGTGCAGCCATGCGCACGCCGGCAACGCATGCGAGAACCGCCGCTTGATCAAGTCGAGCGAATACGAGCGACGCGTCCTTGACGACCTGAAGGGCCAGATGCTCGCCCCGGACGTCGTCACGGCCTACGTGCGCACGTATCATCAGGAACACGCGCGCCAGACGGCGCAGCTGGCGAAGGGGAGGGACCGCACGCAGCGTCAGCTGGACGAGGCGACCCGCAAGGTGAAGCGCCTGGTCGAAGCGGTAGCCGCTGGCGGCAGCGAGTTCGCCGAGATCCGCGAGCTGCTGTCCACCGCGCGCGATGATCGCGACCGTCTCGCACGCGAGATCGCCAGCATGGAGGCGCTGCCGGTGCTCACGTTGCACCCGGGCCTAGCCGATCAGTACCGTCAGTCGATCGAGGAGCTGGAGGCCAGCCTTGCGGCGGAGGAGACCCGGCTGGAGGCGGTCCCGAAGCTGCGTAAGCTGATCGCGCGGATCGAGGCGCGGCCGAGCAGCGCGAAGCGCGGCGTCGACCTGACGATCGTCAGGCAGATCGACGAGATCTTGCAACTGGCGACCGGCCGTTCTCAAGCGATGCGCGCGTAATCCCTAAATGCCTGATGCTCTCAAATTTGCGATTAGGTCGATAACGTTATCAGCTCGCACTAATAGGGGGGTCATATCAGCGGCGAGCCTGTTGCGCCGTCTCGATTGTGCGCCCTTACCCACCTTCGTGCCTAGCACATCAACATGGTGGGTTTTGCCACGATCATCAGTTGCATAGACGCCAAACCACCGGGCTGCATCATCGTCATTCGCGTACGCCCGAAGCGCACTCACGCCGATCACTACGGCACCGATAAGCTTCCGAACCTCTGAGGCATTGGATAAGAGGTCCTGCACTGTACTAGCTATTTCCGCGTCAGACGCGCCCTGCCTCACGACGCTCATCCCCATTGCATAAATTTGGGTCAGCTTTGAGGTGAGGATTGTAGAAGTGTCTTCCTCGTATGCGTCAGGAGACGTGAGGATGCGAGCAACCAACTCATCATCTTGCAAACCTGGGCCGCCTGACGATGTCAGCGACCAAGGTTCACAAGTGCACTGTGGGAATGCAGCATCAAGGCTTTCGGCCCGCTTAAGGGTTTCCGCCCCCTCGAAGGTGGCCCGACAAGCCTCGGCTGACATTCAGGTTAGGCAGAACGCAGGTAATCTGTCAGCGCAGTCGGAAGCGCCGTACCATTAAACTGCACATCTTCACCTTCAGGTGCCGTATCATTGGCGAAGAAGTAGTCAAACGTATCACGACCCGTGACCACGACCTCTCCATGGAAAGGCGCGCCATAGGTGAACATGGGATGACCTTCAGCAGTAAGGGTTACCTGGGGAACCCGATGCATCGCCAACAGGCTGAAGACCTTGGCAGCGGTAGCAAGCGTCTCCGCCTTGGGAGCTGCGCTTCCCTCGGCATCCCAGTTGTCCTGCCACGTGGTGAACGTCCGCAGTCGCTCCAAGCCCTCCAATTCAGGCGTGTTCACGATGAAGAACGTGATCGGCTGCGCGACCGAGGAGGCGCGCTTCACCTGCGGTTGATGGGCAGGAGCGTAGTACCAGACAAGCGTCTGAGTTCCGCGAACTGCCTGCCAAGGCTCGTCCTTCGCGGGTACGTAGCAACACGCCGAAGACGTGGCGGGGGAGGGGATGTATGCGTCCATGATCAGCTCCCCAGAGATATCATCGTACGAGCGTCCGCCGTCAAGATGTTGGATAGACGCTTTTTGAGACTGACGTGAAGAGTATCCATCGAAGCTAGAATGCTCTCAGGCGCAACAAGCTCCCGAGCACGGGCAGCGTGCTGATCCATGACCTGCTCTGCCTCATGGCAGCGGATGCTGATCGCACGACGTGTACCGATCGGCCCCTCAGCATCGGCAACCGTAATATCAACGTTAACCAAACGGTTGACGTCATCGCGCTCACGTTCAAACCATCCAGAATGAGAATGAAACGGCATGCGCCTTTGAAAAGCATGTCTAGCGAGCATATCGGACTTACGGTCTAATATTGCCGCCACATCTGCGGGGCCTTCATTCTTTGCATAGAATAGGTCGAGATATTCTAACGCGACGGCAGTAACAGGCACCACTTGCTCGACGATCGGCATAGCCAAACGCAGAAAGATGCCCAGCTGCTCGCGGAAAGAGACCCAGCCAGTGTACGAAAAGGTGTCGAAGCGGATGGCTTCCTTTGTGACGGCTAGCGCTTGAACGATGTTGGAGCCGTGCACTTCTTTGAAGACAGTACCGATATGCAGCGTTGGCTGCGTCTCAGTACCACCAGGCCCAATCTGAACGCGTACAGTCGTGACAGGGTCTTCCTGAAGCATATCAAACCCACGCGCATCCGCACGTAGGGCATCCACCATCCGGTTCACAACGACGGAAGTTACTTCTTCAGAGAAGGTCACGATGGCGGACGCGCGCTGTACCGCATGGGCGGGATTGATTGTCGACCAGAGTGACGAAGCGGCGGGTGCAGCCAGATTGTCAGCCCCAGGAACACCCATTGGCGGGCGGCTCATAGAGACGTGCCAATCGGTGAAATCGCAGCAATCATCAAAACCTTCCTACCCCCGGCCGGCCGTGCATTGGCACTCCCGGATACTGCACGCAACTACGGTCTTCGTACAGCTATCCGATTAGATGGTCCGTAGGGCGAATTCGTTGCCAACGTGTGTCGAAAGTACGGCGTTGCGGTAACGCGCAGTTCGTTTCTGCGAACTCGTCGGCGTAATGGCCGGACACCAGGCGAGAACCATGTTTGATGAGCGGAAGGACAGGTACCTGCACCACCGCCCGCCCTTCAATCAGGGTGTCGAAGATGCGGAGTTCGGCTGGATGAACGACGTCTTCCGAATCATGCAGCACGACAGCCTTGGCGAACACCCCCTCGACCCGTTCATCAGACAGCAACTCGCGCCAAAGCGTATTAAGACAATCCGCTTTCGTGGTCGGACCAGGTTTGTCGCCTATGACGATCCGGACGCGGTGATCGCCATGCGCCACTGCGACGGCAGCATCGATCGTCGGCTGATCGTTGGGGTAGACGCCGACATAGATGCGGTAGTTGGCATGGTCGAACCGCGCCAATGCATTGGTCAGCATGTGGCCGATAACAGCGACCTCGTCCCAGGCGGGAACGAAGATGACGATGCGTCCGGGCTGCTTTGGACAAGGAAGTGTCGTCAGCCACGTTCGCGGTCGGCGGCGTGTCCACAAGCGGCGTAGCAGATAGATCAGGTCGATCGCGAAATCGTCCAGACCTCCAATCAGCAGACCGACGCCGGCGAACAACATCGCCTCGCGAGCGATGACATCGATTAGACCAAAATCCCCCATGCGGCTCCCCCAAACCGATGGAGGATGATGATCATTTCAGATGTGAAATGGCAAGCACTCTATGGAATGATAAATGTCTTCATCCGGTACGATGTCGTCATCAACCAAGATGCTCTGCGAAAAACGCCGAAGTACGTTCGTCGGCCAATCGCGCAGCCGTTTCGGAGCGGCGGGCACCAAACTCGGCGGCAAAGCCGTGATCTTCGCCAGGATAATCATACAAGCTGACCTTGGGATGATCGTCCAGTCCGGCATGCATGCGTGCTTGCGCGTCTTTGTCGACGAAGTGATCCTCTTCCGGCACATGTAGCAGAACGGGATGCGCGATCGCATTTTTTTCGCCGAGCAGAGTATCGATGCCGACGCCGTAATAGCCGACGCTGGCGTCGGTATCGGTACGCGCGGCGCTCATGAACGCCAGTCGGCCGCCCAGACAATATCCCACTACACCGACCTTACCGCCGCCGACCATCTGGCGCGCGGTCTGGATCGCCGCCTGGATATCGCGAATGCCGGCATCCTGATCGAAGCGACCCATCAGATCCAGCGCCTCCTGCATCTGATCGGGTACATCCGGATCCAACTGGATACCTGGCCGGAGCCGCCAGAAGAGGTCGGGCGCAATCGCCAGATAACCGGCGTCCGCAAGGGTATCGCACTTGCGGCGAATGCCTGCGTTCACACCGAATATCTCCTGGATCACCACGATCGCTGCGCGGGGCGTCCGGGCTGGTTTGGCGCAATAGGCCTCGAACTGGGCATCACCCTCCAGCGTTTCGACCGTCATCATTGCCGTCATGGCCAAGCATCTCCTTCGGTTTGGTCGTTGCGGTCGCGTGGCACCCGCGGCCATATGTCCCTATGCGCCGTCGGTGCGGCGATGCTCAAGCCGGCTCGATCAGGAGACAGGTGCGATGAAGGTGAATGTGGAAATCGAGTGCACCCCCGAGGAGGCACGGCGCGCCATGGGGTTGCCGGACCTGACGCCGATCCATGAGCGATATACGCAATTGATGCTCGAGACGATGGAGTCCGGGATCAAGCCTGAGATGATGGAATCGATGATGCGCAACTGGGCACCAATGGGGGAGGCGGGCGTAACGTTCTGGCGTCGGTTGTTTGAGACGGCACAACGCTGATACCCGTCATGACCGCATCGACGATCTTCGCCGTATCCAGCGGCCGGCCGCCTGCGGCCATTTCCATCATCCGGGTCAGTGGACCGGCGGCGATATCGGCTGCGACGCAACTGGCAGGCGCGCTGCCGCGGCCACGTGAAGCCCGCATACGCACATTGCGCGACCGTCGTGGCGAGATATTGGACCGGGCCCTCGTTCTGGTCTTTCCGGGACCGAGGACGGCAACCGGGGAGGATCTGGTAGAGCTGCATTGCCATGGTGGGCGTGCCGTTGTCGCGGCGTTGGAAGCGGCACTGGCCGAGCTACCGGACATGCGCCCTGCCGAGCCAGGAGAGTTTACCCGGCGCGCGCTGGTGCATGGGCGTATCGATCTTACCGAGGCCGAAGGCTTGGCCGACCTGTTGGAGGCCCAGACGGAGCGGCAGCGGGTCGCGGCGCTGGGCGCGGTAGAGGGCAGGGTCAGTGCGCGAATTCGCGACTGGCTGGACCGCGCGACAGGCATGGCCGCACGTGCGGAGGCGATGCTCGATTTTGCCGAAGAGGATGATGTGCCGGTCGATGCTGCATCCTTGGATCGGCTGAAGGCGGATATGGACGCGCTGGCGGTCGAGATGCTGGAGGAGGTTGAGCGCCCCCCCGTCGATCGTCTGCATGACGGTTTGCGGATCGTGCTGGGTGGACCGCCCAATAGCGGCAAGTCGACGCTGCTCAACCTGCTGTGCGAGCGCGAGGCAGCAATCGTATCGCCCATTGCCGGGACAACGCGTGATCGGATCGAAGCGGGGGTCGTGCGCAATGGCATCGCTTACCTGCTCGTGGATACGGCAGGACTTGCCGAGGCAACCAATGACGTTGTCGAGGCCATCGGTATCGGCCGTGCGGAAGAGGCAATCCTGGCGGCCGATATTCTGTTGTGGCTCGCCGACACGCCGCCGCCTCGGGATGATGCGATCTGGTTGCATACTCGCGCCGACCTCGCGGGTCGTGAAGCGCTGCCAAGTGGCAAGCAGCTGGCCGTCCGACAAGACGATGCCCTGAGCGTCGCAGCCGTCTGGGATGCCATTGCGACGCGGGCAGAGTCGCTGCTGCCCCGAAGCGATGGGCCTGCGCTGAAGCGTCATCAGCAGGAGCAGTGCCGTGCAGCGGCCGTCGCACTTTCGCTAGCGCCATCATTCGACCTGTTGCTGATCGCAGAACATCTCCGCGTGGCGAGAGGCCGTCTCAGTGACCTGCTTGGGGTTAGCGCTACGGAGGCGATGCTCGACGCTTTGTTCGGACGGTTCTGCCTCGGCAAATAGCGCAAGCGTTCCACGTGGAACATTGGGAGGCGGCTTCCGCCGTGGCCAATTTTCCACTATTGCAGCGCCATGTTCGATGTTGTGGTAATCGGCGGTGGACACGCCGGGACCGAGGCGGCTGCCGCTTCGGCACGGCGCGGGGCTAAAACCGCGCTCCTTTCCTTCGACCGTCGTACGATCGGCGCCATGTCCTGTAACCCTGCCATTGGCGGCTTGGGCAAGGGGCATATCGTGCGTGAGGTCGACGCGTTCGATGGGTTGATCGGTCGTGCAGCGGACGCAGCCGCGATCCATTATCGTATGCTCAATCGCAGCAAAGGGACCGCCGTCCAAGGCCCACGCGTCCAGGCGGACCGGCGGCGCTATGCTGCGGCGATCCACCACATGCTTTCTGAACAGGCGGACTTGAGCATCGTCGAGGGAGAAGCGGCGGCACTTCATATTGAGCGTGGTCGGATTGCGGGCGTTCGTCTGGCAGATGACACCATCATCGCGTGCCGGGCGGTGGTGCTGGCGACCGGTACGTTTCTGGGTGGTCGGCTGTTCCGGGGGGATGAGCGTGATGCCGGGGGCCGGGTAGGGGAGCGGTCTGCAAGTCGGATGGCCGAGCAGCTCCGAGCCCTTGATCTGCCTATGGCGCGGATGAAGACCGGGACGCCCCCACGACTGGATGGGCGGACGATCGACTGGGCCGCATTGCCAGAACAACCGTCGGACAGTGAACCGTGGACGATGTCGCCTATGAACGGCACGCGCCCGCTTCCCCAGATTGCCTGCGCGATTACGCGGACGACGCCGCATACCCACGCCATCATAGCGGAGGCATTCGATCGGTCCCCGCTATTCACCGGCGCGATCGAAGCCAACGGGCCGCGATATTGCCCATCGATCGAAGACAAGATCAAACGCTTCGCCGACCGCGACAGTCACCAGATCTTTCTGGAGCCCGAGGGTCTGGATGACCCGCTCGTATATCCCAACGGCTTGTCCACCTCGCTGCCGACGGACGTGCAGGAGTCGATGATCGCCAGCATGCCGGGGCTGGAACGCGCCCGGATCACCGTGCCTGGTTATGCCGTGGAATATGACCACATCGATCCGCGTGCGCTGGACGGGCGTTTGGCGTTGCGTGCGATTGACGGCGTATTCTGTGCCGGACAGATTAATGGCACGACGGGGTATGAGGAGGCCGCCGGTCAGGGCTTGATCGCCGGATTGAACGCGGCGGCACATGCCTGTGCCATGGCTCCGGTGATCTTGGATCGTGCGTCCAGCTATATCGGAGTGATGATCGACGACCTCATATTACAGGGCGTAACCGAGCCCTATCGCATGCTCACCGCTCGCGCCGAGTACCGATTGTCGCTTCGCGCGGATAACGCCGAGACGCGCCTCGGGCCGATCGCCAGGGCGTCAGGGTGTCTGAGCCCGGAGCGAGCGGCCCATCAGGCGGATCGGATGCGGCAACGCGAGCAGCTGCAGGATGAGCTATCGGCGATGCGGACTGCGGCCGATCTGGCTCGCCACGGCGCCAGCGTTGCACAGGATGGATCACGGCGTACCGCATATGAATGGCTACGTTTCGAGACCGTGACCTTGGATCACGTCATGAATGGCATGGTCGACGTCGAGCCGGCGGTGATCGCCGAGACGCTCGAGGATGCGCGCTATGCCCCGTATGTGGAACGGCAGGCTGACGAGGTTGCCCGGCTTCGCGCGGACGAAGCGATCATGTTGCCGAGCGACTTGGCCTACGCCACCGTACCGGGGCTTTCACAGGAAATGATCGATCGCCTCTCGCTTGCGCGACCCGCCTCGCTGGCTGCGGCATCGCGTATTCGCGGCATCACTCCAGCTGCGCTGTCTGCGGTATTGCTGCACGCCCGGAAGCGGGCAGCATGACGGAGCAGGATGCACAGGCCTGGATCGCGGCACGTCATGGCGTGGCTGCGGTCGATCGGATCGGGAAATTCCTAGCCATGGTTGCCCATGAAAACGGGCAACAGAATCTGGTCTCCCCTTCTACGCTCGATACGATGTGGTCGCGTCATGCCTTGGATTCGGCCCAGTTGCTGTCTTTCTTGCCCAAGGGTGCCGACCGGTGGATCGATATTGGGACGGGCGGCGGCTTTCCGGGGATGGTAGTGGCACTCGCCTGGGACGGGCATGTTACCTTGGTAGAGCCACGCAAACGCCGCGCGGCTTTTCTCGCGGAATGTGTCGAGCTGTTCGGTATTGGCGACCGCGTAGTGGTGCATGCCAGCAAGATCGAAGCCGTCAACGAACAAGCCGATATAATTTCGGCCCGTGCTGTGGCGACGATCGAAAACCTTTTGCGCGCGGCAGCACACTGCGGCAAACGGGATACGCGGTGGCTGCTCCCGCGTGGCCGCTTTGACGAACGCGATCTGGACGGTCTGCGCCAGAATTGGCAGTTTGTGTTTCACGTGGAACATAGCGTCACCTCGACGGAATCGTCGATCGTGATCCTCGATCGAGTACGTGCCAAATGATCTGTGTCGCTGTAGCCAATCAAAAAGGTGGGGTGGGAAAAACCACTTCAGCAATCAATCTCGGAACGGCTTTGGCCGCAACCGGACTGCATGTTTTGCTGATCGATTTCGATCCCCAGGGAAATGCATCGACCGGGCTGGGCGTCAGCCATGGTGAGCGGGCTTGGTCCAGCTATCACGTGCTTATGGGCGAAGTGGGTGTCGACCAGGCTGTCATGCAGAGCCGGGTGCCACGGCTCGACCTTCTCCCTGCAACCGTGGACCTGTCGGGGGCAGAGATCGAGCTGGTCGATTTTGAGGAGCGCACGCACCGGCTGGATCGCGCAATGCGCGCGTCTTCCGGCCAATGGGATATCGTCTTGATCGATTGTCCGCCCTCACTGGGCTTGTTGACGATCAACGCGATGGTCGCCTCGCACGCATTGTTCGTACCCTTGCAATGCGAGTTTTTTGCGCTGGAAGGTTTGTCGCAGTTGCTGACGACGGTGGAACGCATCCGCGCCCGCTTCAATCCGGGCCTGTCTATCATGGGTGTCGCGTTGACCATGTACGACCGCCGGAATCGCCTGACGGATCATGTCGCGGCAGACGTGCGCGCAGTATTGGGGGGAGTGGTGTTCGAAACCGTGATTCCGCGTAACGTGCGATTATCGGAGGCACCTAGTCATGGCTTGCCGGCGCTGATCTACGATCATCGTTGCGTTGGAAGTCAGGCCTATATCGCCTTGGCCCGTGAACTGATCTCTCGCTTGCCCGCTGCTGCAAAGGCGGCGGCATGAGCACGGAAACGGCCAAGCGCCCGCGTCCCGGCCTCGGCCGCGGCCTGAACGCGTTGCTGGGTGAGATCGCCCGTGAGGCACCGGTCAAGCCGGGGATGGACCAGTCGCAGTCCGGCGTGCGTATGCTGCCCGTTGGTGCCTTGTCGCCCCATCCGGATCAGCCGCGCCGCCGGTTCGATGAAGCGGCACTGGACGAACTTGCGGGATCGATCGCAGCGCGTGGACTGATCCAGCCGATCGTCGTGCGCCCGCATGGCAAAGAATATCAGATCGTCGCTGGAGAGCGACGCTGGCGGGCGGCGCAACGTGCCAGACTGCACGAGGTGCCCGTCGTCGTTCGCGAGTTCAACGACGCCGAGACGCTGGAAATTGCACTTGTCGAGAATATTCAGCGGCAGGATCTGAACGCGATCGAGGAAGCACAAGCCTATCAGCGATTGGCCGGCGAGTTCGGTCACACGCAGGAGGCTCTGGCAAAGATCGTCCACAAATCGCGCAGCCATGTCGCCAATCTGTTGCGCCTGCTGGAACTGCCGGCGAGTGTGCAGGCACAGGTGGTGGATGGATCGCTGTCCATGGGGCATGCACGCGCCTTGCTCGGTGCGCAGGACGTGGAAGGCTTGGCCGATCAGGTGGTAAGCCGTGGCTTGTCTGTTCGGGAAACCGAAAAGCTGACCCGCGAGGCGAAGGGCAGGGCATCGACGAGTGAGGGCCAGCGGGAGGCAGGCGGCGCAACTCGCAACCCCGGCACCGGCGGGACGAGCATGGATTCCCCTGATGCCGATATTGCGGCGCTGGAGAATCAACTTGCTGACCTGCTCGGCCTATCGGTGCGGATCGCGCATTCCGGGGAAGGTGGGACGCTGACCTTGAGCTACTCGACGCTCGATCAACTGGACATGGTGTGCCAGCGACTGACCGGAGAAGGTATTTAGGCGATCAGCCGCGTCGAGCGATGCCTTGGGCGATCACCGTCGCTTCCGCTTCGGCAAGAACCGATCCGGCATTGCCGGGCGCGACAACGGCGCGCTCGGCCGCGCGAATGCGGGCAAGCGCACGGGAGAGCATCATGGGTGTCCACCGGCGTAGCGCACGGGCTGTCTGTGCCTCATCGCGGAAGAAGACGCGGTGACGCTTCATGACGGCATCCACTGGTTCGCCGGTTTCGATCTCGGCCCGCATCTCGGCCAGCGCGACCAGACGGCGGGAAAGGGCGCGTAACCAGGGGATGGGGGAGGCGCCCCCCTCATCCAGCAATGTCAATTCGCCGCCCAGATCGGCGACACGACCCTCGACGACGGCCTCGACCGCCTGGCCCATCTCTGCTTCGCCGAGATCGGCACCCACGGCGTCGAGAGCGTCGTGATCAAGCTCGCGAACGCGATCCGGTGCTGCGTCGAGATACAGTGCCAGCTTTTCCAGTTCCCGCATCAGGACGGAACGGTCGGCCGCGGTTGCATCCACCAACCGCCGGGCAATGCCCGCGACAGGGCGCATCCCCAATTCACCGGCCAGCGTCATGACCATCCGCTCCGCATCGGCGGCGCTTGGCGCGTAACATCCGAATGCCATCGCACGGGGCGAATCGGTCGCCAACTTGACGATGCGGGCGCTGGTCTTGACGCTTGGAGCGATCGCAACGACCGGATTACCGGCACGATCCGCATCCAGCAGCGTCGAAAAGGCCGCCAGGCCCTCTTCACCCACCGCCGTGATACGCACGTAACGCGCCCCACCGAACAGGGACAGCGAGGCGGCTTCATCGGCCAGACGCGCAGGATCGTTCTTCAAGGTCGCGGGATCGAGGTCGATCCGTTCGGCCTCTGGTCCCATCGCCTTGGCTAGGCGATGGGCGAGATCGGCGGCAGTCGCTTCGTCGGGACCGTGTAGGAGGTAGAGGCGGATATCGGGGTTGGGCTTATCCAGTGCCTGACGGATCTGGTTGGGGCTGGCTTTCACGGGGCGGTTGGTTGAGTGCGCGCGTAAGTGGCGAGGCGGGCGACGATCTGGTCGGCGACGATCTCGGAAAGTCGCTCCAGCGCCGTGTTTTCCGCCGCGATCGTGGCATATTCGGACTGCACCACGTCGATCCCCGCATCCGACCCCGCGCTGGCATCGAGCAGCACCGCGTTGTTGCCGGTGTCGATCAATTGATAACGCGCGCGCAGCGTACGCCGCTCCCGCGTCACGCTGTCATCGGCACGCACGCCGAGCCCGCGAATCTGGTCATCGAGACGCACATCGAGACGATAGCGCGCGCCGCCGCTGCCATCACCACCGCCGCCAACCAGCCGGTCGCGCAGGGCGTTGCCGACCAGCCAGCCGGCTTTGCCCTCGATCGGGGCGACCTCGACCTGGGTCAGCGCATTGGCGACCGCGCCGCTGCCGCCGCCGGCATACAGCGGCTTCAGCCCGCAGCCGGCAAGCGTCAGGCTGAGCGCCATCAGGGCAAGGGGGGCTTTCATGCGACGACGTTGACCAAACGGTCAGGCACGACGATGACCTTGCGCGGCGCCTTGCCCTCCAGCAACTGGACGATGCGCTCGGAAGCCAAGGCGGCTTCCTCCAGCCTGTCCTTTGCCATGCCCTTCGGCACGGTCAGGGTATCCCGCAGCTTTCCATTGACCTGGATCGCGATCGTCACCTCGTCCTCCACCAGCAGCGCGGCATCGACGCTGGGCCAGGGCGCATCGGCGATCAGGCCGCCGGTACCGATCGTCGCCCAGGCTTCCTCGGCGAGATGCGGTACCATCGGCGCCACGAGCAGCAACAGGGTGCGGATCGCATCGGTCCGGGTCACGCCTGCCGGTGCCTTTTCCACCGCGTTGACCAGCTCGTATAGCTTGGCCACCGCCTTGTTGAAGGCCAGCGCTTCGATATCCTCGGCCACGCCGGCGATGGTCTGGTGCAGCTTGCGGGCCAGTGCCTTTTCGGGCGCGTCGCTGCCGGTTTCGCCGACATTCTCGAACAGGCGCCACAAACGCTGCACGAAGCGCCACGAGCCCTCGATACCGGCCTCCGACCAGGGGAGATCACGTTCGGGCGGGCTGTCCGACAGCATGAACCAGCGCACCGCGTCGGCGCCATACTGGTCGACGATGGGCTCCGGATCGACTGTGTTCTTCTTGGACTTGGACATCTTCTCGATGCGTCCGACGGTGATCGGCTTGCCGCTGGCGATCTCGATGCCATTCTCGACCTCGGCGGGCGAGAGCCAGCGATTGTCCCACGACTTGTACGTCTCGTGCGTCACCATGCCCTGCGTGAACAGGCCGGCAAAGGGTTCGGCCACGTCGATAAGGCCGATATGTTTCAACGCACGCGTCCAGAAGCGGGCATAGAGCAGATGCAGGATCGCATGCTCGACCCCGCCGATATACTGCCCCACGGGCAGCCAGCGCTCGGCGACCGCACGGTCAAAGGGCCTGTCGTCGGGCTGGCTGGCGAAGCGGATGAAGTACCAGGACGAGTCGACAAAGGTGTCGAGCGTGTCGGTTTCGCGTACCGCATCCTTGCCGCAGGCGGGACAGGCGACGTGCTTCCACGTCGCGTGCCGGTCGAGCGGATTGCCGGGCACGGCAAAGGACACATCCTCGGGCAGGGTGACGGGCAACTGGTCCTTGGGGACCGGAACCGCGCCGCAATCTTGGCAATGGATGATCGGGATCGGCGTGCCCCAGTAGCGCTGGCGGCTGACACCCCAGTCGCGCAGGCGGAACACGGTGGAGCCCTGACCCCAGCCTTCGTTCTCGGCACGGGCGATCACGGCCCGCTTGGCATCCTCGACGCTCATGCCGTCGAGCAGCGCGGAGTTCACGATGGTGCCGGCACCGGTATAGGCGGTATCGCCCTGGAACACCGGATCGGCCGCATCGCCGTCGGCCACGACGCGGCGCACGTCGAGCCCGTATTTGCGCGCGAAATCCAGATCGCGCTGGTCATGCGCCGGCACGCCCATCACCGCGCCGGTGCCGTAATCCATTAGCACGAAGTTGGCGATGTAGACCGGCAGCGCCCATGCGGGATCGAAGGGATGCGCCACGGTGTAGCCGGTGTCGAAGCCCAGCTTCTCCTGCGTTTCCAGCTCGGCAGCCGTGGTGCCGCCTTCCTTGCACCGCTGGATGAACGCGGCGGCGTCGGCATTGCCGGCGGCCAGTGCCTGCGCGACCGGGTGATCCGCGGCGATCGCCACGAAGCTGGCACCGAAAATCGTGTCGGGGCGTGTCGAATATACCTCGATCGGGTCGGCCAGCGGCGCGTTGGGCGCGAAGCGGAAGGTAAGACCCCGGCTGCGGCCGATCCAGTTTTCCTGCATCAGCTTGACCTTGTCGGGCCAGTGATCGAGCGTGGTGAGCCCTTCCAGCAGCTCGTCGCCGAATTGCGTGATCTTCAGGAACCACTGGTTCAGCTTGCGCTTCTCGACGAGCGCGCCCGAGCGCCAGCCGCGACCGTCGATCACCTGCTCGTTGGCGAGCACGGTCATGTCGACCGGGTCCCAGTTGACCGCCGATTCCTTGCGGTAGACGAGGCCCGCCGCCAGCAGGTCGAGGAACAGCGCCTGTTCGTGGCCGTAATAGCTCGGCTCGCAGGTGGCGAGCTCACGCGTCCAGTCGAGCGCGAAGCCGAGCCGCTTCAACTGTGCACGCATCGTGGCGATGTTGTCGCGGGTCCAGCCGCCGGGATGCACGCCCTTTTCCATGGCAGCATTTTCGGCGGGCATGCCGAACGCGTCCCAGCCCATCGGGTGAAGGACCTCATGCCCCGTCATCCGCCGATAGCGCGCCAGCACGTCGCCCATCGTGTAGTTGCGGACATGGCCCATATGGATGCGCCCCGACGGGTAGGGGAACATCTCCAGCACATAGGTGCGCGGCTTTGGACTATGATCGTCGGCGGCAAAGGTACGTCGGTCTTCCCAGACGCGCTGCCACGCCGCATCCGCCTTGAGCGCGTTGAAACGCGAAGCCATGGTCGCCGCTTAGCCCGAAATGGCGCCGCGGCGCAGGTCGCGTGCCTTGGTCAGGATGATGTCTTCCAGCTTCTGCGTGGTTGCCGCCGCGACGGGCGCGGCCACCCACTGGCCCCCGCGGTTCACCTCGCGCAGCGCCGCGACGCGCAGCGCATCGGCACGCAGATCCTGGTCGAGGATGGTGACGGTGACCTTCATCCGCTCGGTCGGGACCTGCGGATTGACGTACCAGTCGGTGACGATGACGCCGCCATTGGAATCGGTCTGCACCAGCGGCATGAAGCTGAGCGCGTCGAGGCTGGCGCGCCACAGATAGCTGTTCACGCCGATCGTGGTGACCTTGGACGCCGCCAGATCGCCCGTGGGCCGATCGCCGCCGCCGGCACAGGCGCCCAGCGACAAGGCGGCAAGAACCGCGAACGCGGTGGCTGAACGGCGAAGCATCGGCAACATCCTGAAATAGGAATAAGGGTTGATACGGCCTCTACAGGGGCGCCGTCACCCCGGCAAGCGGTGGCGGCACCACGCCCTGGCCTGAAGCTGAGGACCCGCATTGTGTGAGTAATGCAACACTCCGACAGATTCGGCCGGGAATCGTATAACTGTCCTCTTGAATGGGATCGCTACCGGGGCATTTCGTGTTAGGCGCATCTTCCACAGGGGAGCTGAGGGGTTCGGTCGTGAAGATCGGTCGGGTGATGATCGGGATTGCTGCGGGAGCGCTGGTCGCTGCCGGTGCGCTCGTCGCGCCCGCGTTCGGCGCCACCGAAGTGCGCAACAAGCTGCCCCCCAAGCGCGCCGGCTTCTCGTTCCGCGGGGGCGCGGGCTTCACGCCGTCGTCGGCCGACCCGCGACTCGCCGCCGTGTTCGCACGCGGCGGGATCGATGCGGGCGACTTCCGTTTCACGCCGGCCGAGACCCAGCGCGGGAATCGCTCGGTCAGCGTCGCGGTAAAGGCGCAGACCACCCGATCCGCCGAAACCAAGGTCGCGGCGGTCACCTCGCCGGTCGTGGGGCTGACGCCGATCTCCTATAATCTGGGCGTCGCTGTCGGCTGGAAGCAGTTTGCGGTGTCCGGCGACGTCAATCGCGTCGATCTGGCGGGCCTGCCCGGCAGCCGCGAGGCCGCCGATGTCGCGGTCAGCTATTCGGGTACGCGCTTCACCGGCCGGGTAAAGGCGATGGCCGACCGGCCGATGCAGAATGGCCCGGCTCTGGTCGACGACATGTCCAGCTATGCGCTGGATGTCGGCGGCTCCTATTCGCTGACCCGCAATCTGGATGTGACGGCGGGCGTGCGGTATCGCTCCGATCGGGAGCGCTTGACGCGCGTCGACGAACGCCGCGACAGCCAGGCCGTCTATCTGGGCACCGCCTTCCGCTTCTGATCGGGGCGGGGCCGCCAGGCGTCGATCGCTGCCCATCCGTGAAATCCGCGCAGGCGCCTGAATCGCCGGGCGTCCATACCGCCTAGGGCGATCCGCGGCAGATCGAGGCGTGCGCCGATTCGCGCGGCCCGCCCCGCGCCCAGCGCGCCTTCGCCCGGATGCGAGCGGGTGGGGTGGACCGGCGAGACGAACAGCATGTCCGCGCCCACGCGCGATGCGATGATCGCCTCGCGGTCGTCATGTGCCGGCCAGGTCGTGAGCCCGGCCGGACAGGGGGCGGCATGACGTCCTTCACCGATCGCGGGGCCACGGGCGACCACCAGCACGAGCCGTCTTGCCCGGGTCAGCCGCCATAGGCGACGCAGCAGCGCGTGGCGGGCGCGGCGCGGAGTGGCATAATGGCGGAACACGACGCCTGATCCGGGCGGCAGCGCGCGGAGTGCCTGCCATAGCGCGTCACCCAGCCGCTCGTCGGTCATCAACCAGGTCACGGGGTATCGGTGGGCCATCGCCCGGCTTATAGCGCGCGGCATGACCGAGGACAGCGCCGGCGCACTTGCCGCCATCACCGACCGTATCGCCCGATCCGCCCGCATCGCCGACCGCCGGCCGGATGCGGTGACGCTGATCGCGATCTCCAAGACGCAAGGCCCCGAAGCGATCCTGCCGCTGCTGGAGGCAGGGCACCGCGTCTTCGGCGAAAATCGCGTGCAGGAGGCGCAGGGCAAATGGCCGGCGCTGCGTGAGGCCTATCCCGATGTCACGCTGCATCTGGTCGGTCAGCTCCAGTCGAACAAGGCGGCGGACGCGGTGGCGTTGTTCGATGCGATCCACAGCGTCGATCGCCCGTCACTGGTGCAGGCGCTGGCCGAGGCGATGGCGCGGCAGGGGCGCCGGCCCGATTGCTTTATCCAGGTGAATATCGGCGAAGAGGCGCAAAAGGGCGGATGTGCCATCGCCGATCTGCCGGCGCTGCTGGCCGGGGCGCAGAGTGCGGGATTGCCGGTGAAAGGATTGATGGCGGTGCCGCCCGCAGGACTGGATGCGGCGCCCTATTTCGCTTTGCTGGCGAAACTGGCGCGGGATCACGGGCTGGAGGGCTTGAGCATGGGAATGAGCGAGGATTTCGAAACCGCGGTGACGATCGGGGCGACGCATGTCCGCATCGGCAGCGCGCTGTTCGGAGTGCGGGCATGAACCATGACGCGCTGCTGTTCGATTTCGACGGCGTCCTGATCGAGAGCGAATATGAGGGCAATCGCCATCTCGCCGAATGGCTGAGCGCCAATGGCCATCCGCATACGCCCGAGGAGGCGATGGCGCATTATATGGGGCTGGCCGGACCCGATTTCGTGTCGGCGATCGAGGCGCGGATCGGTCGTGCCTTGCCCGACAGCTTCCGCGAGGCGCGCGAGGTGGAAAATCGGCGCGTGATGGAGGCGGGTGTGGACGCGGTGGCGGGCGCGGTCGCCTTTGTCCGGTCGCTACCCGCGGACCTGCCCAAGGCGATCGTCTCGTCCAGCCATAGCGACTGGATCGACCGGCATCTGCGCCATATCGGGCTGCGCGACGTGTTCGGGGAGCATGTCTATAGCGGGCGCGAGCATGTCGCCCGCGGCAAGCCGGCGCCCGACCTGTATCTCTATGCCGCCGACCGGCTGGGCGTGCCGATCGGGGCGTGTGCGATCCTGGAGGATTCGCCGGTCGGGGCGACCGGCGCGGTGGCGAGCGGGGCGTTCGTCATCGGCCTGTGCGCCGGGCAACATTGCGGCATCGGCCATGACGCGCGCCTGCGGGCACTGGGCGTACAGGCGATCGCGCATGATTTTGCTGGGGTGCGGGCGGCGCTGGGGCTGCGCGACTGATCGATCGGGGGGAGTGGGGGATGGACGAGGATGAGTTCGAGGGCGACGCGATCGCCGACCTGCTTGCCCGCCCCGGCGCCGCGGCGATCCTGGCGGCCCTGCCGGGGTGCAGCGCCTATCGCGACGATCCCGATGCCGCCATGGTCATCCGCTCCTGCGATCCTCATGCGTTGCAGATCCATGTCGAGGACCGCGCCGGGCATGTCCGTGCCTATCCGCTGCGCGGCCGCTATGTGGTCAGCACCGACGGCCGGCTGCGCGCCGCGATCGCGGCGAACGTCACCGATGGCGACCGCGCGCGGGACGCGGCGGTGCGGCGGATCGCGACCTTCGGCATGGCGGGGCGGATCGAGGCGGGCGACGTCGCCGATCTGGCGGGCGCGATCGACAGCATCGAACGCGGCGTGCTGCCAAAGCTGGCCGATCGCCGGCGGACGACCGCACTGGCGCGCAAATACGGGTCGCCCCGCATCGTCCTGCGCTTCACCGATCACTGGCGCCGGTTGGCGGGAGGCAGCGTTCCGGCCGATATCCTGATCGAGCATGTCGCGTGCCTGCGCGAACTCGGCGAAATCGAGAACGCCCTGGCCGGCACCGAAATCCTGCAACGGCGCGACCATGACCTGTCCCCCTCGGCGCAAGGGGTGCTGTTCACGCAGCGTGCCGCCTTGTGGTTGGACCTGTACGAGCTGCGCCGCGATCCGGCGCATCTCGATCTGGCGCAGCAGGCGGCGGACCGAAGCTGGGCGATCGGCCCCTCGCGCGAATGCCGGGGCGTCCATGGCCGGCTGCGCAAGCTGCGCGAGGACGCCCTATAGCTGGTGGCCGGTGCGGTCGCGCTTGGTGGCGAGATACTGCGCATTGTGCGGATTGGGGGGCAGCTTGTGCGGCACGCGCTCGGCGACGACGATGCCGGCGGCCTCCAGCCCGGCGACCTTGGCGGGGTTGTTGGTCAACAGCCGCACCCTATCCTGCCCCATGAGCGCCAGCATGCGCGCGGCGACGCCGAAGTCCCGCGCATCGATCGCGAAGCCGAGCCGGGTGTTGGCATCGACCGTGTCGAATCCCTGATCCTGCAGACGATAGGCGCGCAGCTTGTTGACCAGGCCGATCCCGCGTCCCTCCTGCCGCAGATAGAGCAGGATGCCCCAGCCCGAGTCGGCGATGGCGTGGATCGCGGCATGAAGCTGGGGCCCGCAATCGCACTTCAGGCTGCCCAGCACGTCGCCGGTCAGGCATTCGCTGTGCAGGCGCACCAGCGGCGGCGCGCCATTCGGCTGGCCGATCAGCAGCGCGACATGCTCGTCCGCGCTTTCGGGCGATCGAAAGGCGACGATCTCGGCATCCTCCGCCCCCGCGACGGGCAGGCGGGCGCGCGTGGCGATGGCGAGGCGGTCGGCATCCTCGTGCGCGTCGATATCGGCTGCGCTGAGCGCAACCTCCGGCGCGGCGGTGCCGCCCAGGAAGAAGGCAGGGAGCAGCCCGGCAATGCGGGCAAGGCGCAGGGCAGCGCTCGCCGGTCGTGCATCGGGCAGGTGCAGCGTGCGATAGGGCCCCTTCAGCGGCGTCGCGAGATCGAGCTGCGGATCGGCCAATGCGGTGGCGGCCGGGAAATCGATCCACGGCGCGCGTTCGACCAGGACCGGCGAATCGGGATCGGCGGCCTCCACCTGGTTGGCCAGCTTCAGCGTCGCGGCGCGCCCCGACGAGATCAGGATGCCCGCGGCCCCCTCGGTATCGAACGCCGCCAGCCGTCCCGGATCGGCGGTTTCCACCGCGAGCAGCGTGATCCCGTCGATCGCGATCGGCCAGCCACGGCGCAGGGCATCGATCGCGCGGGCGGCGGCACGGGCGTCGCTCACCAGTCGAACTCGGTCATGATCGGGATGTGATCCGATGGCTTCAGCCAACTGCGGCACGCCTCGAACACGGTATGTCCGGACGCCTGTGCGGCCACGTCGCGCGTTGCCCACATGTGATCGAGCCGACGACCACGGTCGGAGGCCGCCCAATCCTTCGCGCGGTAGCTCCACCAGGTATAAAGCCGCGTCGGCGCGGGCACGAAGTGGCGGCCGAGGTCGACCCAGTCGTTCGATGCCTGAAGCCGCGCCAGCGTCTCCACCTCGATCGGCGTGTGGCTGACGACGTCGAGCAGTTGCTTGTGGCTCCACACGTCCGATTCGAGCGGCGCGATGTTGAAGTCGCCGGTCAGGATCGTCGGGCAGTCCAGCGCCTGCGACCAATCGATCATGCGGCCGAGAAAATCGAGCTTCTGTCCGAACTTCGGATTCACCTCGCGGTCGGGAACGTCACCGCCGGCCGGGATATAGACATTCTCCAGCCGCACCCCATTGGGCAGTCGCACGCCGACATGGCGGGCTTCCCTGTTCGCCTGCCAGTCCAGCCGGTCGTCCTCGACGATGGGCACCCGCGACAGGATTGCGACGCCGTGGTGCATGCGCTGGCCGTGGATGACGATGTGGCGGTAGCCGAGCGCGCGAAACGCATCGAACGGGAAGTCGCTGTCGATCACCTTCGTTTCCTGAAGGCACAGGATGTCGGGTTCGACCTCGCGCAGGAACTGCTCGACGATGGCGATCCGGAAGCGGACGGAATTGATGTTCCAGGAGACGATCTTCACGCCGATCCATCTAGGCGGGGGCGGGAGAGGGGGCAAGGTTGTGGGGTTCTCGTTCAATCGGCGCGCGCCGCGGGCGAAGCCCGCGTCGTCGGAGGGGCTGCGCCCCCCGGCCGTGCTCGGGGAGCGAGATACGCAGCATGCTCGATCCCTACGCAGAAAGGCCCCCGCTCCGGGGGCATGGAGCGAGGGCCGACCTAGCGTTCGTCACGCAGGCGGGATGTGGTCAACAATCCGGGCAACAGGGGGGAAATCCCGGACGCTCCACAACCGCAAGACCGGTATTAGGCCGACCTACCTGTCGCCCGGATGAATGAAACTGTTGGTTTCCATTCAGTTTTGTCGTCCACCTCTCCGCGGGTCGTTCCAGCGGAACGTACTGTCGCTGACCGGCACGCCGAAGCGCTGGTTCGACAGGCGAATCGTGGTGCGATTATTCTGGCCGTCCAGCGCCACCCAGCCTTGCAGCATCAATCCGGCGGGGGCCGCCGAATCGCGCGCGAAGACCAGCGTGATCCGGCCATATTCGGGATGCTTCGGATCGTTCGCCTCGACCGAGACCAGACGCTGATCCGTCGAAGGCACGATCTTGGCGAACCGCGTGATGTCGCGATCGGGATCGAGCAGCACGCCCAGCGGCGAATTGCGGATCGGCCAGCGCTGCACCTGCCGCACCGAATAGTCGATAAAGGTCAATGCGCCGCCCTCCGCCACGATCAGCAGGGGCACGCCCTTTTCATATTGGAAGCGGATCTTGCCCGGCTTCTTCAGCGTCACCGTGCCGGTCAGCACCTTGCCGGCGCGATCGGTCTGGCTGAAATCGGCGGTCATCGTCGTCACCGACTGAAGGTGCCGCTGGACCGCGGCCAGATCGCCGGTCGCCTGCGCCAGAACGGGGGCGGGCATCAGCGCGACCGCCGCCGCGACGGGGGCGAGGATGGAACGCGAAACGAACATGCATGTCTCCTTGGAGCGGGGGCTTGTCCCATCCGCGTTGAACCGGCTGTGAACTCCCGCGCGTTTTCGGTTGCGGCTACAGTGTGATGGCCGCCTTCATGCCCAGCACCGCCACGTCGTCGGCCGCCGCGACGCCGCCGGGATGATGGATATATTGCAGGTTCGGCCGCATCTCGAGCCAGTCGGCGGGGTGGATGCTGTAATAGACCTCGGCGGCATATTCGGCGCCCTGTACCGCCGGACGGGCGGGATCGAGTCGCTGCCCGGCCGCCACGCGTCCGTTGACGTTGGTACGCGCAATGCCGACACCCAGCACGTCGCCGGGCACATGCGGCACCAGCCCCTTGTAGAACAGGCCGAGGGCCACCTGGTTGTCGGTGACGCTCGTCCGGCGATCCGCCTGCGTGACGTTGGCGAACATCGACAGGCCGTTCATCGCCTTGCCGTCCTTCGACTCGCCGGTAAGCTGCTGCTGCATCGTGAAGTAGACGCCGTAGCGGCTGTCGCGGCGCAGCGGGTCCATGCCGGTGATCGCGATCGGACGGCGGTTCACGTCCAGGAACACGTCGTCGCCATGCTCCGTCGCGATCCAGCCGCCGATCTTGTACGATCCGACATGGCCGTCGTCGCCACCGCGCGACCACCCGCCCTCCACCGGCACCAGCACGCCGGTCGCGCCCTTGAAATGCGCGATGAAGAAGTGGTTTTCCAGGTTGCGCGGATTGATCTCGTACGCCGCGGTCTGCACGTAGAAGTCGCGGGGCAGGTCCACCCGCACGCGCGCCCCCCATTGGCCGATGGGCCAGTTCTGCCAGTAGCTGCCGTTCAGATTGCCGGGCTGGGCGCCGCAAAAGCTGAGATTCATGAAGTGGCAGGAGAAGACCGCGAAGTCCTCGCCCGGATTCGTCCGGCCCAGCTTGATCTCTACCGCAGGGCCGATCTTCTGTTCGTACCAAAGCTGCGTCACGCGCACCGTCTGGCCGCGGCCATAGACTTCCTGCACCTGTTGCAGCGTGCCCAGCCCGGCATCCATTGTCAGGTCGTAGCCGCGGCGCCACGTGACCGTCGCCTGGAACGCACCGCCGCCCAGCCCGATCAGCTTTTCGAGATCGAGCAGCGTGCCGACGTCGAACTGGCCCGTCTCCCGAAACAGCTTTCGCGTGCCGCCAGCGAAATTATAGCCGCTCTCCGACGCGTAGCGCGCGGTCAGGCCGATGCCGCGCCGGCCGAGCCGCGTCCGGATCTCCTGCCAGTCGCCGATCAGCCCGGGCGGCGGCGCGTTCTGCGTATCGGCGGTCAGCGCGGAGGGCGAGGTATCGCGCTGGCGGTTGCGCGGCGATCGGCCGGCGCCCGTGTTCGGCTGGCGCTGCGTGTCCGCGCTGCTCGTCTCGGGCGGTTGCTGCGCGGTTTCGGGGGGCGGTGGGGATGCGCCGACATCGACCTGCTGCGCATGCGCGCTCCCCGTCCATAGCATGCCCGCCAGCACCGCCGCGGCCACACGATCCTTGCGCATTCAGTCCAACCCCGTTTCGAATCCTTGTCCGACCGACAACCGATTGAAGCATGGAAAGGTCCGGCAGCGTTACGATCGTTCCCCGATCAGATCGGATGCCCCTCGGTATCGCGCAGTACCTCGCGCCGGCCGACATGGTCGGGGCGGCTGACGACGCCGTCGGTTTCCATCCGCTCGATCAGGCGCGCCGCCGAGTTGTAGCCGACGCGAAGCTGGCGCTGGAGCCAGGAGGTGGACGCCTTCTGGCTTTCGCAGACGAGCTGGATCGCAGCGCGGTACTGCTGGTCCTCCGCCGAATCCTCGCCGGTGGGCGCACCGTCCAGTGCGAAGCTTTCCGCCGGCTCCTCGGTGACCGACGAGATGTAATCGGGCGATCCTTGCGAGCGCCAGTGATCGGCGACCGCATGCACCTCGTCATCCGAGACGAAGGGGCCGTGGACGCGGACGATGCCCTTGCCGCCGGGCATGTAGAGCATGTCGCCGCGCCCCAGCAGCTGTTCGGCACCCTGTTCGCCCAGAATGGTGCGCGAATCGATCTTGGAGGTGACGTGAAAGGAGATGCGCGTCGGCAGGTTCGCCTTGATGACGCCGGTGATGACGTCGACCGAGGGGCGCTGCGTCGCCATGATCAGGTGGATGCCCGCCGCACGCGCCTTTTGCGCGAGGCGCTGGATCAGGAATTCGACCTCCTTGCCCGCGGTCATCATCAGGTCGGCCAGCTCGTCGACGATGACGACGATCTGCGGCAGCACCTGATAATCGAGCTGCTCCTCCTCGTAGAGCGGCTGGCCGTTCTCGCCATAGCCGGTCTGCACCTTGCGGCCGAGCGGCTGGCCCTTGGCACGCGCCGCGCGCACCTTGTCGTTGAAGCTGGCGAGGCTGCGCACGCCGACCGACGACATCTGGCGGTAGCGGTCCTCCATCGTCTCCACCGCCCATTTCAGCGCGCGCACCGCCTTTGCCGGATCGGTGACGACCGGCGACAGCAGATGGGGGATGTCGTCATACATGCTGAGTTCCAGCATCTTCGGATCGATCATGATCATCCGGCACTGGTCCGGGGTCAGCCGGTAGAGCAGCGACAGGATCATGCAGTTCAGGCCGACCGACTTGCCCGATCCGGTGGTACCCGCGACCAGCAGGTGCGGCATCGGCGCCAGGTCGGCGACGACGGGATCGCCCGCAATGTTCTTGCCTAGGATGATCGGCAGTTGCGCCGCCTGATCCTCGAAGCTTTGCGAGCCGACCAGCTCCTGCAGGCTGACCGATTCGCGCTTGGCATTGGGCAGTTCGATGCCGATGACGTTGCGACCCGGGATCACCGCGACGCGCGCCGAGATGGCGGACATGTTGCGCGCGATGTCGTCGGCCAGCGCGATAACGCGGCTGGCCTTGATGCCGGGCGCGGGTTCCAGCTCGTACATCGTCACGACAGGGCCGGGGCGCACCTCGGTGATCGCGCCCTGCACCTTGAAGTCGTCCAGCACATTTTCGAGCAGGCGGGCGTTGCGCTCCAGCGCGGCCTTGTCGACCGGCCCCGCGGAGGAGGGCGGCGCCTCCACCAGCAGGTCGAGATCGGGCAGCACATAGCTGTCGCGCGGTTCCGCGGGGCCTTGCGCCTTGGCCTTGGCCGGGGCCGGCGCGATCTGGCGATCGGCGATGACGGGGGCGGGACGCGGATCGGCCTCCGCCGGCGCACGCTGCGGCAGGGCGCGGCGCGCCAGCGTCAGTGGCTCCTCGTCATCCTCCTCGTCGCCCATCCACGCGTCCTCGCCGGCCAGTGCATCGGCCCGCGCACGGCGGCGGCGGAAGCGGAAGCGGCGGTCGCCCAGGTCGATCTCCAGGCTGCGGCCCCAGACAAGGATACCGGCCACGGCGAGCGCCAGCCCGATGCCGCGTGCGATCCACAGCGCCGCGACCGGCTCGCCGATAAAGGCCAGCGCCCAGTCGACCGATCCGGCGACGGCCAGGCCGACGATGCCGCCCCAGCCGGCGGGCAGCGCCATCACCGATGCATCGGACACGAAGGCCAAGGCGCTCGCCATCAGCGCAACGCCCAAAGTTGCGCTGCGCAACATGCGGACCCAGCGCCCCAGCGGCAGGTCGCGCCACAGCCGCAGCCCCAGGATCGGGCCGATCGGCAGCAGCAGCGCCACCGCCGGACCGAACAGGCTCAGCGCGACATCGGCGATCCAGGCACCGGGATGACCGACCAGATTGGCGGGTGATGCGCCCGACGCGGTGTTCAGCGCCGGGTCGTTGCCGTGATAGCTGGCCAGCGCCAGGGCAAGGATCGCGGTGGTGACGAAGATCGCGATGGCGGTGACCAGTGCGCCGCTGCGCACCGCGCCCGCCTTCATCGTCTCGCGCCACAATACGGGCTGCGCGCGGCTCGCCATGGTCGAAAACCCCGGATATCCTGAAGAAACGGCGAAAACCATTGCGCGCGGGGGGAGCGGCGTCAAGGGAGCGGCGTTGTAGCGGAGCGCTGCGGGAGGTAGAGCGAGGCATGAACAGCGACGTCATCATCCTGGGCGGCGGTTTGGTGGGTGCGACCCTGGGGGTCGGGCTTGCCGCGCATGGGCTCAACGCGATCATCATCGACCCCGCCGATCCGGCGGTCACGCTGGCGCCCGGCTTCGACGGCCGCGCCTCTGCGGTGGCCAGCGCCAGCGGGCGGATGCTGGATGCGATCGGCATCGGGTCACGGCTCGCCGGCAAGGGCTGCGCGATCCGGCACATCCGGGTCAGCGACGGGCTGGAGCCGGGGGCGCTCGATTTCATTCCCGACGCCGATGACGGTGCGCTCGGCACGATGTTCGAGAACAAGCTGCTGCGCACCGCGATCCATGAGGCCGCAGTGGCGGCGGACGGCGTCGACCTGCGCATGAAGACGCGCGCCACCCATGTCGAGCGCGGCCCCGCCGGCGTGACCGTGACGCTGGATACCGGCGACGTGATCCGTGCGCCGTTGCTGGTCGCGGCGGAGGGGCGCAACTCGCCGACGCGCGAGGCCGCCGGGATCACCGTGGCGCGCTGGAAGTATGATCATGCCGCGATCATCGGTGCCTTCCACCATGAACGTGCCCACGAAAACATCGCGTTCGAAATCTTCTATCCGACCGGTCCCTTCGCGCTGTTGCCGCTGCCCGACGACGAGATCGGCCACCGCTCCGCGATCGTCTGGTCGGTCAAGGGTGCCGATGGTCCGGCGATGCTCAAACTGTCCGACCGCGCCTTTCTGGCGGAGGCGGAAAAGCAGATGGGCGGATTTCTGGGCAAACTCAGCCACGCCTCGCCGCGTGCGAGCTACCCGCTCGGCTTCCACCATGCCGCGCGGGTGACGGCGGAGCGGCTGGTGCTGGTCGGCGACGCCGCGCACGGCATCCACCCGATCGCGGGGCAGGGCCTCAACCTGGGCTTCCGCGACGTGGCCGCCTTGGTCGAGGTGCTGGTGGAGGGCAAGCGCACCGGGCTGGACCTGGGCGATGCCGCGCTGCTGGCGCGCTACCAGCAGTGGCGGGGCCTCGACACGATGATGGTCGCGGTGGCGACCGACGTGCTCAACCGCCTGTTCGGCGTTCCGGGCAGGACGGCGAGCGCGGTACGGCGCTTCGGTATCTCCGCGGTAAATCGCATCCCGCCGCTGAAAGGCCGCTTCATGGCGGAAGCGCGCGGCGAAAGCGGGGAACTGCCCAAGCTGTTGCAGGGCGTGCTGGTTTAGGATCGGCGCGGACGGATTTCGGGGCCGGGACCAGCCTATTTTCAGGTCCTGTCAGAACGGGGCCGGCGCCTTCCACTCGATGGTGATTACCGGTTCGCTGCGATCGCCGCGTTCCAGCGTGACATCGTAAAACAGCTGGCCCGGCCCCTCCGGCATCACCGCAATGGTCCAGGCACCGGGGGCCCGGCCCCGATCCACGACGAAGATGCGGTCCAGCGGCAAGGCCTTGAGCGTGTGGGCCGCACCCCTGGTGCAGGGATTTGGCGCAAATTGCGAGTGGCGGCAAAGGATGCGCTCGGCGCCACCGCGGCGTTGACGATCCTTGAGCCAGCGCAGCGTGGTGGCAGCCGCATCGAGCGCCGCGGCCGGCTGGACATGGGCAAAGCCATCGGCCGGGACCAGGGCGCAATCCTGCGCGATCGCCAGCTCCTCCTGCGGAACCGGCGCGCCGCGGGGATGATCGTCGCTCATCCCGATATAATAGCCATGACGCCGGCAAAGCCCGTCGCCAAAAGGCTCAACGCGCGAATAGAACCGGATGCTGTAATTGTCCGGAAAAGGGGAGTCCCTGAACACCCTGTGCGACACGATGTCGGCGGGCGGCGTGTCAAAGAGGCGGCTTGCCAGTTGTTCGGTCGTAAGATCGGTGACGGGGCGATCGCCGGGGGCGGCTGCAATTTGCGACAACAGCAGCCATGCCAGCACGCCAGCCCCAACCATCGTCAGATTTCCCGAGCCTCTTCCACCAGCATCACGGGAATGCCGTCGCGGATCGGATAGGCGAGGCCGGCGGCTTCGCTCACCAGTTCCTGCGCGGCTTCGTCATGGCGCAGGGGCTGGCGCGTCACCGGACAGACGAGGCGTTCGAGCAGCCAGGGGTCGAGGGTCATTGCCCGTTCCTCATTGCCCTTCCTCATTGCAGCGTCACCCGGTCTTCGCCGTCGTGGCGGCCGAAGAATTGCATCAGCTGGATGATGAGCTCGGCGCGCGTCTCGATATCGCTTGCCTCCAGCAACGCCTGCTTGGCGGCGGAGTCGAAGGGGGCGATCTGAGCGATGCCGTTGACCAGGCTCATATCGTCCAGCCGGCTGACCGCTTCCCAATCGACCGCATAGCCCTGAAGATCGGCGAAGCGGCGCGACTCCATTTCCAGCGACGAACGGCGGGCGATCGACAATTGCTCGTCATCCTCGACCGCCAGCAACTCGGCCTCAACCTGGCGGAAGGGGGTGGATACCTTCAACTCGCGCACGACGCGGAACAGCGCCACGCCCTCCAGGATGATGTTGTAGCGTCCCTCGTCCAGCGCCTCGACCTCGGCGATCTTGCCGACGCAGCCGAGATTGTAGAGCGCCGGCACCTCGCCCTCGCCCGAAGGCTGGATCATCCCGATGCGCCGGTCACGCGCCATCGCATCCGAGACCATGGCACTGTAGCGCGGCTCGAAGATATGCAGCGGCAGGTGCATGCCGGGAAACAGCAGCGCCCCCGGCAGCGGGAAGATCGAAAGCCTGGTCATCCGAACAGGATCGCCGACAGCCGCCGGCGCTGTTGCGAAACCCAGGGGTCGGTCATCCCCACCACCTCGAACAGCTTCAGGAGCTGCTGGCGCGCGGCGTCCTCGTTCCATGTCCGGTCGGCGGCGACGATGTGGAGCAGATTGTCCGCCGCGCCGTCGCGGTCGCCCGCGGCCATCTGGGCATTGGCGAGTGCGAAGCGCTTTTCATGATCGTCCGGGTTGGCCTGCACATCGGCGGCCAGCCCGGCATGGTCCGCCACCGGCGGCGCGGAGCGGGCAAGGGCCAGCGTCGCCTGCGCCCGCTGGATGCCGGCATCCTTGGCCAGTTCCTCGGGCAACGCGGCGATCGCGGCTTCCGCCTCGTCGTTGCGGCCGGCCGCGACCAGCGCGCGGATGCGGCCGGACAGGACGGCGGGATGCTCGGGCGCCATCTCGACCAGCTGGTCGAAGATCGCCAGCGCACGCTCGGCATCGCCCTCGCCCAGCACCTCTTCGGCCATGGCGATCAGCGGTTCCAGTTCGGCCTCAGCCTCGCCCGCCTCGGACTGGATCGGCAACTGGCGCAGCAACTGGTCCAGCATGGTACGCAGCGCGCTTTCGGTGCGCGCGCTGGTCAGGTCGGCAACCAACTGACCCTGGAACATCGCGTACACGGTCGGGATCGAACGGATCTGGAATTGCGTGGCGATGAACTGGTTCTTGTCGGTATCGACCTTGGCCAGCACCACGCCCTTGTCGGCATAGGCGGCGGCGACCTTTTCCAGGATCGGGGTCAGCGCCTTGCACGGCCCGCACCATTCCGCCCAGAAATCCAGGATCACCAGCTTCGTCATCGACGGTTCGACGACGTCGTGGCGGAACGCGGTGACCGCGTCCTTCTCGGCGGCGGACATTCCCAAGGTGGCCAAGTGCAACTCCTGTTCTTCTTGTGCGCCTATGTGGGCGCTTCGTGCGATCAATGGAAGTCCCGCGACTTCGGCAACAGACGGGTATCGCGGGGATGGGCGGCGCGCGGGTCGGGGCTGCGCGTATAGACCGGGCGCAGCACGCCGTCGGCACGTGCGATCGGCGGCGTCATCGGCTGGCCGTCGGACAGGCGGGCAAGCTCGTCGCTGCGATCGTCGACGCGCACCGTCATCAGGTGGATCACCCCTTCCTCGCTGCGCTGGATCACCCCGTGCAGCACCATCAGCCGCGCCGCCATCACCGCACGCCGGTTCGCCTCGAAATCACGCGCCCACATCAGCGCATTGACGATCCCCGTCTCATCCTCGATCGTGACGAATATCGCATTGCCCTTGCCGGGGCGCTGGCGGACCAGGACCACGCCGGCCACCCGGGCGCGAGTGCCATCGCGCATCGCCTCCGCATCGCGGCAGGACAGCACGCCCTCGGCCGCGAAAAGCGGGCGGAGAAACGCCATCGGATGTCCTTTGAGCGAGAGGCGGGTGGCGCGGTAGTCGTTCGCGACCTGCTCGGCGAGGGGCATGGGCGGCAGCTTCGCATCGGGTTCGGGGGCAAGTTCGGGCGCCTCCATCGCGGCGAAGAGGGGAAGCTGCCTGGGTGGCGTGCGTCGCGCCTCCCACAGGCCGGTACGGCGATCGCGCCCCAGCGAGCGATAGGCATCGGCATCCGCAAGCAGGGTCAGGGCGCGTTGCGGCAGGCCGGCGCGCGCGGCGAGATCCTCGATCGCGGCGTAAGGGGCATGCGCGACGATCTGCGCCGCCCAGGCTTCGCGGAACCCGTCGATCTGGCGGAAGCCCAGGCGGAGTGCGAAGTCTTCGAGTGTATTGTCCCACGTGCTGGCGTTCACATCGACCGGATGGACCTTTACCCCATGCTGGATCGCATCGCGGACCAGTTGGGCCGGCGCGTAGAAACCCATCGGTTGCGAGTTGAGGATCGCACAGGCGAACACCGCCGGATGGAAGCATTTGATCCACGACGAGACATAGACCAGCCGGGCGAAGGACAGGGCATGGCTTTCGGGAAAGCCGTAGGAGCCGAACCCTTCGATCTGCTTGTAGCAGCGTTCGGCAAAGTCGCGGGGATAGCCGCGGTTCACCATGCCTTCGACCAGCTTGGCTTCGAAATTCTGGATGCCTTCGGTCCGTTTGAAGGTCTGCATCGCCTTGCGCAGCAGATTGGCTTCCTCGGGTGTGAACTTGGCGGCGACGATGGCGAGCTTCATCGCCTGTTCCTGGAACAGCGGCACGCCGAAGGTCTTGCCCAGCAATTGTTCGAGCTCGTTTGCCGGGCCGTGATCGGGGTGGGGCGAAGGATAGATCACCGCTTCCTTGCCCGAGCGGCGGCGCAAATAGGGATGCACCATGTCGCCCTCGATCGGCCCCGGCCGCACGATCGCCACCTGAATGACGAGGTCGTACAACTCCTTTGGCTTCAGGCGCGGCAGCATGTTGATCTGTGCACGGCTTTCCACCTGGAAGACGCCGATGCTGTCGCCCTTTTGCAGCATGGCATAGACGCGCGGGTCTTCGTCCACGGCGACAGCGTTCAATTCGTGACGGCCGAGACCGTGATGCTCCATCAGGTCGAACGCCTTGCGGATGCAGGTCAGCATGCCGAGCGCCAGGATGTCGACCTTCATGATCTTCAGTTCGTCGATATCGTCCTTGTCCCATTCGATAAAGGTGCGGTCCTCCATCGCGCCGTTATGGATCGGCACCGTTTCGTCCAGCCGGCCCTGGGTCAACACGAAGCCGCCGACATGCTGCGACAGGTGACGCGGAAAGCGCAGCAGCGCATCGACACTGGTGCGCAGTCGCGCAATCTCGGGATTGTCGAGGCTGAAGCCGGTTTCCTTGAATCGCCTTTCCTCGAAATGATCGGCGAAGCTGCCCCAGACGGTGCTGGTCAGCCGCTGGGTCACGTCTTCGGTCAGGCCCAGCGCCTTGCCCGCCTCGCGCACCGCACTTTTGGGGCGGTAATGGATCACCGTCGCGGCAATGGCGGCGCGATGCCGGCCGTAACGGCGATAGATATATTGCATCACCTCCTCACGCCGCTCATGCTCAAAATCGATATCGATATCGGGCGGCTCGTCGCGCTTGCTCGATACGAAGCGCGAAAACAGCAGGTCGTGCTTCATGGGGTCGACCGAGGTCACGCCGAGCAGCCAACAGACGGCCGAATTGGCCGCCGATCCGCGGCCCTGGCACAGGATCGGCGGCGTGCAATGTTCACGCGCGAAATGCACGATGTCGTGCACGGTCAGGAAATAATGCGCATATTGCCGCTCGGCGATCAGCGGCAGTTCCTCGTCCAGCATGGCCTGCAGTCTGGGGGGGATGCCGTCAGGGAAGCGCGCAAGGGCCGCCTGACAGGTGATGTGTTCCAGCCAGCCCTGTGCGCTCCAGCCATCGGGGACCGGCTCATGCGGATATTCGTAGGAGAGCTGGTCCAGCGTGAAGTCGATGCGCTCCAGTATCGCCATGCTTTCGCTCAGCGCCTGGGGCTGGTCGGCGAACAGGCGCGCCATTTCGATCGCGGGCTTCAGGTGGCGCTCGGCATTGGCGGCCAGGCGGCGGCCGGCGCGCTGTATGGTGATGCCGTCGCGAATGCAGGTCAGCACGTCATGCAACGACCGGTCGGCCGGTTCCGCATAGAGCGCATCGGTGGTGGCGAGCAGCGGTATTCCCATCGATCCTGCCAGTCGCGCCAGCCGCGTCAGGCGGCGCCGGTCGCTGCCGGCACGCGGCATGCTGATGCCCAGCCATATCTGCCCCGGCGCGGCGTCACGCAGCAGGCGCAGCGTTTGCGCCAGCGCCGGATCGGCGCGGATCGGAGGCAGCATGACGTCAGGCATCGGCTCGACCGGGCGTGCGCTCGAATATGGCAGCACGATCAGCAGCATATCGTCCAGATGGCGCATCAGGTCGCCCAGCCCGAGGATGCATCCCCCTTTGCGCGCGCGCAGGTTTCCGGCGGTCAGCAGCCGTGTCAGCCGTGCCCAGCCGGCACGGGTGGCGGGATAGGCGACGATGTCCTGCGTGCCATCCGCGAACACCAGTCGCGCGCCGACGACCAGGCGAAAGGGAAGTTCGGGCGCCCCGATCGCGGCAGCGCCCTGGCGGGCCAGCCGCATCGCCTTGTGCGCGCGCACCACGCCGGCCACGGTGTTGCGATCGGCGATGCCCAGACCGTCGAGTTCCAGCGCAACCGCCTGACCCACCATGTCTTCGCCGTGACTGGCCCCGTCCAGGAACGAGAAGTTCGTCGCCGCGACCAGTTCGGCAAAGCGGGGCGGGTCGGGTGTCATGCAAACAGGCCGTGCACGTACCAGCGGGGGCGTTCGGTTTCGCTGTAAAGACCGTGGCGGAAGATCCAGAAGCGACGGCCGCGCACATCCTCCACACGGTAATAGTCGCGCGTCGGGATCGCCTGCTGCCGGCGCCACCACTCGCCCGCTATCCGCTCCGGTCCCTCGGCCCGCGCCACATCATGCAACCGCCGCCGCC